>JACRKB010000098.1 GCA_016235545.1 Verrucomicrobiota bacterium
CCCGCCAACGACCTCACCGAAGACTGGCTCAAACTCACCGACTTCGACCCGGAGAACGTGGTGAAGCTCGGGCCAGTGCGGGCGAGGAAGGCGGAGCGGAGCGGGGTTGTTTAGCCACAGATTGAACACAGATAGGGAAATCTATGAGGAGAGCAGGAGGGCAGGAAAAACTGCGCTTGAAGCCGCATCCGATTCCTTCATGCATTCCTGCTCTCCTTATAGACAATCTTCTTCCCCACCCGTGTTTCATCCGTGTTCCATCCGTGGCTAAAGAACCTCCCATCCTCTTCGGCATCGAGACCGAATACGGCATCGCGCGGGATGGCGTGGAGGACTTGGACGTGGTGGCGGAGTCCATCGCGCTGGTGCGCAGCGCGATGGAGCCGGGCGTGCGGATGCGCTGGGATTACGAGGCCGAGAATCCGCACCACGACGACCGCGGCTGGGACGTGCCGGAACTGCGGCAGGACTTCGACGAGGCGGATTACTTCGAGCAGGACACGCACCGCGAGCTGACCTTCGCCGAAATCAAGAGCGACCTCGCGCTCGGCAACGGCGGGCGCTTCTACAACGACCACGCCCACCCCGAATACTGCACGCCCGAGTGTTCCGCGCTCGCCGAGTTGGTTGCCCATGACCGCGCGGGAGAGCGCGTGGTGATGGCCTGCGCCCAGCGCCTCTCCAAGGCGCGCGGCGCGACGGTGCGGCTCTACAAGAACAACACCGATTTCCGCGGCCACAGCTACGGCTGCCACGAGAATTACCTCCTGCCTCGCGCGCTGCCTTGGGAGCGGCTCGCGGCGGGAGCGCAGGCCTTCCTCGTCACGCGGCAAATCTTTGCGGGCGCGGGCAAGTTCGCCATCGAAGCGGAGGACAAGTTCGTCTCGCCGCACTTCCAAATCGCCCAGCGCAGCGACTTCTTCAGCGAGTTGCAGAGCGTGGACACGATGCAGAAGCGCCCGCTCATCAACACCCGCGACGAGCCGCACGCCGACCCACGCCAGTGGCGGCGCTTCCATGTCATCATCGGCGACGCGAACCTCTCGCCATTCGCCACGCGCCTGAAAGTGGGCACCACTGCCCTCGTGCTCGAAGCCATTCTCCGCGACGCGCAGCGCGCCTTCCCTCAACTCGCCGACCCGCTCGCCGCGCTTCCCGCCATCTCGCGTGACCCGCGTTACCGCTGGGAGCTGAAGCTCACGAACCGCCAGCACTCCACTGCGCTCGCCGTGCAGCGCGACTATCTCGCCGCAGTGGAGGAACTCTGCGACCTCTCCACGCCGGAACGCGCCACGCTCGTGGCGGATTGGGAAGCTGTGCTCAACGACCTCGAAGCCGACCCCATGCGCTGCCGCGACCGGCTGGACTGGGTCGCCAAACTCGCGCTCATCCGTGAGTTCCAAGCCGCCCAGAAGCTCGCTGACGACGACCCTTGGCTGCAAAGCCTCGACCTCGAATACCACCGGCTCGACTTCGACGCCGGCCTCTACTTCGGCCTCGAACAGTCCGGTGCGATGCGCGGGGTGCCACCGGAGGCCGCCGTCCAGCGCGCGATGTTCGAGCCGCCAGAGACGACGCGCGCACTCATCCGCGGGAAGCTCATCCAGAAGTTCAGTGCCGCCGTGCTCTCCGCGCAGTGGGATCACGTCACGCTCGCGTGCGGCGATGGCGAGTTGAAGGTGTCGTTGCTGGAGATGTTCGCGCCGGAGCGCATTGCGTTCGTCGCTCAAGCGATCGCGGTGTCCAACTCGCCTGTAGAATTGCGCGAGCAACTCTTCCGTGCCACAGTCCGCCAATAACACTATGCCCGACCAAGCCCAAAAGACCCGTCCGGTGACACCCGGCCCCAGCGGCGGAGGTGGCGATGGCCCCAGCGCGCCGAAGGTGGACAAACCCAACGTCGAGGAACTCCTCAAGCGCATGAAGAAGGTGGATCCCGATCAGGCCAAGCGGTATCGCCAGCGCACGGGGCAATGACGGAGCGCGGACGCCCACGTCCGCAGCTCGAACAACTCCAACTGCGGACGTGGGCGTCCGCGCTCCAATCGAAATGACTTCCGCAGCCCAACCCATCTCCGGTGACTTCGTCTCTCTGCTCGCGTCACACAACCTCTCGCCGCTGCGGGTGGACGCCACGCACGCCGCACCGGTCGAGACGCAGGCCACCACCGTCTTCGCCTTCCACTTCGCGGACGGGGTGTTGATGGCGGGCGACCGGCGGGCGACGGCGGGCAACGTCATCGTCACCGACCGCGTGGACAAGGTCATCGAGCTGGACGCGCACTCGCTGCTGGCCATCGCGGGCGTGCCGGCGACGGCGTTCGAGATGGCGCGCGTGCTGCAAACTTCCTTCGAGTATTACCGCCGCAGCCAGCTCCAATCCTTGAGCCTCCCGGCGAAGGTCCGCGCGCTCGCCCGTCTGCTCCGTGACAACCTCCCGATGACCATGCAAGGCGTCGGCGTGGTGGTGCCGCTCTTCGCGGGCGTGGACACCACGACGCAGCCGCCCAAGCCGCAGATTTTCTTCTACGACCCGCTGGGCGCGCAGTTCCAAGCGGTCGGCTACGCCACGAGCGGCTCTGGCTCGCAGACCATCCGCAGCGTCCTGAGCTATCAGGAGCGCTACGGCCAGCCGCGCCCGTCGGAGATGACCTTGCAGCAAGCCGTGCAGTTCGCGCTGCGCCTGCTGATGACGGCCTCGGAGTTTGATTCCGCCACGGGCGGAGTGCGCCCGGACACGCTTGCGTTCGCGACGCTGAAGGTGCTGCGCGCGTCGGGGGTGGAGACGATTTCGGACGCGCAGCAGGCGGAGTGGCTGAAGGGGTAGGAGCGCGGACGCCTCCGTCCGCAGCATGCTACGCCTTCGGGGCTGCGGACGTGGGGGTCCGCGCTCCGCTACTTGTTCGGCTGCGGGGTGTAGCGGAGGTAGGGCTTCAGCTTGCGCGAACCCTTGGGGAACAGCGCCGGGATTTCCTCGTCCTTCACCGCGAGCGTCACGATGCAGTCCTGGCCGTCCTGCCAGTCGGCGGGCGTGGCGACCTTGAACTTCGAGGTGAGCTGGAGCGAGTCCACCACGCGGAGGATTTCGAGGAAGTTGCGCCCGCAGGACATCGGGTAGGTGAGCGTGAGCTTCACCTTCTTGTCCGGCCCGATGACGAAGACGGAGCGCACAGTGGCCTTGTCGTCCACGTTCGGGTGGATCATGTCGTAGAGCGCGGCGACGGTCTTGGCAGGGTCGGCGATGATGGGGAAGTTCATCGTCGTGGCCTGCGTCTCGTTGATGTCGCGAATCCAGCCGTGGTGCGCGTCCACCGGGTCCACTGAGATGGCGATGCACTTGACGTTGCGCTTGGCGAACTCGTCCTTGAGTTTCGCGACCGCGCCCAGCTCGGTGGTGCAGACGGGCGTGTAGTCGGCGGGATGGGAGAAGAGAATGCCCCAGCCGGTGCCGAGCCATTGGTGAAAGTCAATCTGGCCTTCGGTGGTGTCGGCCTGAAAGTTCGGAGCGGTGTCGCCAAGTCGGAGTGCCATAGTCGTGTTGTTCGTTCGTTACGAGTGGCGGAAGTTAGGGAAGGGCGAGGCGCGGCACAAGTCTGGGCTGTAATGCTTCATCCGGGTTCTGAGTTGAAGTGAGACTCCTCACTGCGTCACCCACTGGGTGTCACGCGAGGATGTCCTTCACCACCTGCCCGTGCACGTCTGTCAGGCGGTAGTCGCGGCCTTGGAAGCGGAACGTCAGCTTCTCATGGTTGAATCCAAGCTGATGCATGATGGTTGCCTGCAAATCATGCACATGGACCTTGTTCTCCGTGATGCCAAAGCCCAGCTCGTCCGTCTCGCCGTAGCTGAACCCCTTCTTGATGCCCGCGCCGGCCAGCATGAGGGAGAAGCAATCAGGATAGTGGTCGCGACCGAGCACCGCGCTCGCGGCGGTGCGGCCTTCGCGGAACGGGGTGCGACCGAACTCGCCGCCCCACACGATAAGCGTGTCATCGAGCAAACCACGCTGGCGCAAATCCTCGATGAGCGCGGCGACTGGCTTGTCGGTGCGCTCCATCTTCTTCGTGAGGCCGTCGGTGATGCCCGTGTCCGCACCTGTTCCGTGGAAGTCCCAGCCCCAGTCGAAGAGCTGCACGTAGCGCACGCCTTGCTCGACGAGACGGCGGGCGAGCAGGCAGTTGTTGGCGAAGCTCGCGTCGCCGGGCACCGCGCCGTAGCTGTCGAGCAGCGCCTTTGGCTCGCGTGAAATGTCCATGACCTCCGGCACGCTGGCCTGCATGCGGAAGGCGAGTTCATATTGGGCAATCCGCGTGGCCGTCTCGGGGCTGCCCAGCTCGCGCGCCTGCAGTTCGTTCAAGTCGCGCAAGGTGTCGAGCGTGCGGCGGCGCATCTCGCGGTCCATGCCGGGCGGGTTGGAGACATAGAGCACGGGGTCGCCCTTGGAGCGGCACTGCACGCCTTGAAAGACCGAGGGGAGGAAGCCGTTGCCCCAGCAGCTCTGGCCGCCGCTGGGCTGCACGCCGCTGCTGATGAGCACCATGAATCCGGGAAGATTTTCGTTCTCCGTGCCGAGGCCGTAGGTCGCCCACGTGCCCATGCTGGGCCGGCCCTGCCGTGCGAAGCCGGTGTAGAGCAGCAGCTCGGCGGGCGCGTGGTTAAACTCGTCCGTGGTCATGGACTTGATGATCGTCATCTCGTTTGCCACGCGGGGGAGGTGCCTCAGCGCGTCCGACATCCAGATGCCGCCGTGCCCGTGCTGCTTGAAGGTGCGCGGGGTGCCCATGAGTTTGGGGATGCCGCTGGTGAAGGCGAAGCGACGGCCCTTCAGAAATGCGTCGGGGCAGTCCTGCCCGTTGCGTTTCACCAGCTCCGGCTTGTAGTCGAAGATGTCCAAGTGCGGCGGTGCGCCGCTCATGTGCAGGTAGATCACACGCTTGGCCCTGGGTGTGAAGTGCGGCGGGCGCGGCGCGAGCGGACGCGACGGGTCCGTCGGCTCGGCGGCGGCCTTGGTGCCGAGCAAGGATTCCAGCGCAATCGCGCCGAGGCTGAACTGCCCCGCGCTGCGCAGGAACGTGCGGCGGGTCTGGTGTTCGAGTTCCAGCAGGTGCGGATTCATGGGTGCGAAAGTATCAGCCAACTGACGCACTGGACAACGAGGGATTCTAATTGAGTTGAGATTCGGAAGGGAATCCACGCGCCGCTGAGGCTCCCGATCTCCAAATCGGGGGGGCATGGGGAGGAGGGGCGCACGGGGCGCTAGCCGCGATGGCCACACGCAGAGCGACACACTTTCAGTTCTGGGCCGCCCGGCTTGGAAGGCCAGTGGCCCGCTCACCTTTGGATTGACCTTGACCTCTGCCGTCTGCCAAATGTTCCCAAGAAATCAACGCACCCTTTATCATGATTCGTTTCCACTGCTCCAAATGCGCCATGAAGCTGATGGTCGAGCCGGAGTATGCCGGCTCGAACGTCAGCTGTCCCAGTTGCGGCATCAATCTCACTGTGCCCAATGCCCCGGCCACGGGGGAAGGGGACGCGGCCCAGTCCGGCCGCCAGGCGTGGAAGGAAACCGACCCCACGAACCCGAACATCTGGATCGCGCTGGGCATCGGCTGCGGCATCTTCGTGCTGATCTACCTGATGGCGCTGCCGATAAAATATTTCAAGGGGCTGCTCTGGGAGCGCGGATGGGTGCAGTTCGCCGAGACTTTTTTCTTTGGCTGGGGCATCGCATTCCTCGTCTTGAAATTGCTCAAGCTGCGCCACCAACAGAGCGCGCTGCGGCTGGATGTGATGCCGCAGGAGCTTGGCACCGAGGTCAACAAGGGCAATGTCCTGGTCTTCATCCAGCACGTTTATTCCCTGCCGGTGCAGCTCCGCGACAGCCTGATGGTGAACCGCATTCGCAAGGCGCTGGAGCTCTTCGAGTCACGCCAGGTCAACGGCGAGGTGGCCACGATGATGTCCAACCAGTCGAACATTGACGGCTCGCGCATCGGCGGCAGCTACACGCTGGTGAAGGTCTTCATCTGGGCCATCCCCATCCTCGGCTTCATCGGCACGGTCATCGGTCTCTCGGACGCCATCGGAAATTTTTCGGGCGTGATGAGCCCCGACGCGGTCAAGGATCCAACGCTGATGATGAAGTCCATGGGCGGCGTGACCAGCGGTCTCGCCTCGGCCTTCGACACCACGCTGCTCGCGATCATCTATTCCATCATCCTGAGCCTGCCGATGTCTTCGCTCCAGAAAACCGAGGAGGACAACCTCAGCAACATTGACGCCTACTGCAACGAGATTCTCCTGCCCCGCCTCAACGACGGCTCCAACACCTCCGGCGGCGACTTGGGCGCGCAGTCCGAGGTCCTCAACACAACGCTGACCCAGGCGCACACGCGGTTCCTCGCCGGGCTGGATGCGGCAGCGAAGCTGATGCGCGAGCAGTCGCAGGGCTTTGAAAGGCGTGCCCACGAGAATGGCAAGGTGCTGGAAGATGCCATCCGTCCCGCCGCACAGCAGATGGCTGCACTGGCCGAGAGCGCCAAGGCCGCTGCCGACCAATTGCCGGAACTCCAGCGCCAGACCCGCGAAGCGCTGGCCAGCGCCCAACGCGCCTTTGACGAGAACCTCAGTCGTTTCCAAAGCGAGAACACGCGCGCAATGGAGGACACCTTTCGTCCCGTTGGGCAGCAACTCACCGCGCTGGCCTCGGGCATCAACGCCACGACAGCCCAGCTCACAACACTTGACCGCCATGCGCAGGAGCACCAGGCCACCGTTGCCCGCAGCGTGGAGACCAACGTCACAAAGTTTCAGACCGACGCCGCGCGCGCCGCCGACGAGGCCATGCGCACCGCCAACGCCCAGCTCGCCGTCCTGGCGCAGGGCATCGCCGCACTGAACCAGACCTTGGTGCAGTTGAACGGCAAGCAAATCATCGTCCAGCAGGTGCCGAAGGCTGGCATCCTCAGCCGCCTGATGGGCAAAGGTTGAAATGGCCAGAGACGCAATGATCAACGAACGCTCGATGTCCGTGGCGCACGACCGAACGAACGGTCTTTGCGCCGGTCATCGGCTTTCATCCTTCATCCTTCATCCTTTCCCCTCCTAGGCATGGCCCGCGCCAGAGTCAGCTCCGTTCCCAGCGTCTCGCTCTTTCCGTTTCTGAGCATCCTCGCCTGCCTGTCAGGCGCGCTGGTGGTGATGATTTGCGTGCTGACCATCCTCCAGGCCACCACCTCTGGCACCACGGCGGCGAAATCAAACCCGCTCGCCCTCGAGATGAAGGAGCTTCAAAAGCAACTGGGCGAGTATCGCGCGCTGAGCGATCAGTTCACTTCCATCGAAGAAATGCAGAAACGATTGGTGCTCTTGAGAGACATGTCCCAAGGCGCGGAGACCACCGACGCCATCCAGGCCCGCATTCAAAAGGAGGTGGAAAACCTCCAGACTGTCATCGCCAACCTGCAAAACGACAAGCCGCGCCTGGCGAAGGAAATCGCCCGGCTCAAGGAAGACCTCGCCGAGCGCCGCATCAACCCTGCGGAAATGAAAGCCCCGCTGCGCGTGCAGGGCGGCGGCAGCGGCTTCGCGGTTGGCCGGCGGCTTTTCGTCGTCGAGGCCAACAGCGATTCCGTCGTCGTCCACCGCAGCAAGGAAGACCGCTTCCGCGTCGCCGCCGCCACCATCGGAGCGGACAAGGATTACAACGGTTTCCTCGGCGAGGTGGCCCAGCAGAAAAACCACCTCGTGCTTTTCCTCGTCCGTGTGGACGGCCAGAACAGCTACGATCGCGGAGCAGGCTGGGCGGAGCAGCAATACAAGCTGGCCACCAGCAAGATTCCCATCCCCGGACAGGGAAAGGTGGACTTGAGCGAGTTCGAGAAGTTCATGAAATGAAAACGGAAGCGCAGTGTTCAGTGTTCAGTGTTCAGTATTCAGCCGGCGAGCCGCGCGCCGCCGGTCTGAAATCACTGCAACTGACCGCTGATTGCTGATTGCTGACTGCTCCCTTATGGCCAAGCGCTCCTCACAAAATCTCGACGAAGGGGTCAACATGGACTCCATGATGGACAACATGACCAACGTGGTCGGCACGTTGCTCCTCGTGCTCATCATCGTCACCGTGGGCGTCAAGAGCACCGCCGACAAGGTCGAGAAGGAGCTTGCCAATGTGACGCCCCAGCAGGTGCAGCAGGCCAAACAGCAGTTGGAGCAGAACAAAGCCGCCGCGAAGAAGAGCGGAGCGAACCAGGAGATCGCCGCACAGCAGGCCAAGGCCAAGCAGGACGACCTGCGCGCCTTCGAGATGGCACTCGATCAAAAGGGCATCAAGGTCCGCGACCTGGAGTCGTTGCAGAAGGACCTTCTCGCCAAGCGCGCCGTAGAGGCGACGGAGAAGCAGGCGATGTCCGGCCTTCTGGGCGAGCGCGACAACCTCCGCGCCGCTCTCGACAAGACACCCATGCCCAAAGGCCCGCCGCCGGTGGATGTGCGCGTTCCCGTCGCCAAAGCCATCCCGACGGGCGCGGTCATGTATCGCGTGCTCTGCATGAGCAACAAGGTTTACATGATCAGCGAGTTCGGATGGCGCTCACGCATCTGGACCGAGCTGCAAAAGACGAAGTATGACCTGCTGCACGAGAAACAGCCGGCGGACACGAAAGCCGGCCCTGTCTTCGACCAGCTCAAGACCGTCAACTGGCTCAACGAACGCAAGTTCACGGACGACTACGTGGAGCTGAGGTTTCCCCTCAACACCAACAGCACGACCGACCGTGTTCACATGCAGATTTTCCCCCGCAAAGACGGCGGCGAGGGGCCGGACGAGGTGGACAATCCCGAGTCCAAGTTTCGCAAGATGCTCATCACGATGCGTGCGAACCCGAAGCTCATCTGCTGGTTTTGGGTGCATCCCACCGGCGTCGCCGCCTACCACGCCGGACGCGAGCAATGCAGCCGCTACGGCATCCCCGCCGGGTGGGAGTTCTATGGCGCGACCGCCTACGGCGAGAACCTGCCGCAGTTCGTGGTCAACCGGTTCAAGGAGCCTCCTCCTCCGCCTCCTCCTCCTCCCCCCGGCACCAAGCCCGCCCCCCCGCCCGCTCCGAAGCCCGCCGCACCCGGCCAGATCACCATCGCCCCACCGAAGAAGACGTTAGATTGAGGGAGATTGGGGAAGCGGGGCCGTAAGTCGTAGTTAGTGATTAGCCCGAACTTCGAAGTTGGAAATGCAGGGGACGCAAGAAAGGCGGACGCAGCGCGGCGTGAACGCCGCAGCAGGCTGGGGAGTAAAAGTGCATTCGGCAGTCAGTTGCCTTGGTCATGTCTCTGCGGCCTGAACAGGCTGTGTGAGAACTCCATGCCATCTGACCGGCTTCGGAGAAGCAACGGAGTTGCGGCAGAGACTAGCCCACGGCGTGAGCCGTGGGTTTCTCGGAGGACGGTGGCGAGCCGCAGCGCGGCGGCAGGAAGGGTGTCCGCTGACGATGGCTGGCCACGCATTCTGCCGCCCCTCCGGGGCTTGCAACGCTCTGCCGATGGACCCACGGCTTGCGCCGTGGGCTACTCTCTGTCGCAACTCCGTTGCTGCGACCCCCCCTTTCCCGTGCGTTGGTGGAGTTTTCACACAGCCTGTTCAGCCGGAACCATGCAGTTGAGCCACGGATGGAACACGGAACAAACACGGAACGGCACGCGACTGCCGTGACGATGCCTGCCGGGTTTGCCACCACCTTTGGTGTGCGCGTCCAGCTCCCTCGGAGGATGCGTTGTTCCCCGTCCCCATCCGTGTTTCATCTGTGTTCCATCCGTGGCTAAAGAATCGTCCCGGTTCAGCCGGGTGTTGGTGCGGGAGCGCGATGCCAGCCGTTGAAACGGTTTGCCTGTGCGCCACCCCTTTCACCCGGCTGAAGCCGGGTGCCAAATGAGAATTTGCATTGCGTTCAAAAGTTGACTGGCTCCCTCGTCCGGCGTCGGCAGAGGTTTGCTATTTGCAAAGTCCAGCCGGGTGGTATTGTGCGCGGCACCGAGTTCGACAAAGCATTCGACTTCCTCACACCATGACTGCCGACACCTCCATGTTCTGCCGCCGACACCTCCGCGCCGCCCTGCTTCTGGCCCTCTGCGCCGCGCTCGCACCGATGGCCGCCTGCAAGAAAAAAGATGCCGCCGCCGCCGGGGGCGAGGCCCCCGCCGCTGGCGAGCAACCCGCCGAGGCTGCACCGAAGGAGGAACCGGCCGTAGAGCTGAAGGCCAAGTGGCCCGCTGGCCGGAGACTCGCGGTGCGGGTGATGACCCACACAGACTCTGAGGTGGCAAACCCCGCGCTGCCACAGCCCATCAAGACGGAAAATTTTCTCACGCAAGAAATCGCCTTCACTGCCAGCTCGCCGCGCGAGGCTGGTGGTTGCGAGGTCGAGGTCGAGCTGGTCTCCGTCCGCTCCGAGAACAAGGCCGGAGGAAAGCTCGTCCCTGCCTTCGACCCCAAAGGAGACCCCAAGTTGGAACGCAACAACCCGACCGCTGCCGCGTTCCGCAAACTCCTGGGTTCGCGCGTGAAATACCACGCCGACGCCAACGGCGATGTCACGAAGGTGGATGGTGTGCCGCAGTTGTTGAGCCGGGTGACCACCGGGCTGCCTCCTACATCCCAGCTCCTCTTCCGCGCCCTGCTTACCGAGGACACGATCCGTGGGTGGAATGTGCTGCACCAGAACTTGCCCACCAACTCAGTGAAGGCCGGCGAAACGTGGGAGACCACGCGCGAGATGCCTTTTGGCATCACCAAGTTCGTCATCACCACCACCAACACTTTCAAAGGCTGGGAACAGCGGAACAACCGCAAGGTGGCCAAGATCGAACTCAGCGGCGTCTTGGCTCCCAAGGAGGGCGCGCCCACCGCCATCACTCTCGGCGAAGGCGCCACCGTATCCGGCACCTCGTGGTATGACACCGAGCTGGGTGTCATCTCCGAGAGCGAGCTGACCTCGCAATTCTCCGTCACCATCAGCCAGGCCACCGGGCAGAGCAGCACTTCCAAGCTCAAGAACAAGACCACCAGCAAACTCATCGAGGGCGGCGGTGAAAACACCCTCCCTGTCACAGAGAACCCCCCGGCGGCCAAGCCTGCAGACAAGAAAAAATGAGCGCCAAATTTCTCCTCATCCTTTCGCTCGCGATCAACATCGCGCTTGGCGCGGCCCTGCTGAAGCCCAAACCCGCCGGGCCAGTCGCGCCCGCGCCCGCGCCTGCTGCCACGAAGCCGGAGCCAGCCAAGGCCGCGCCGGCCTCGCCCGCTGCCAGGACCCGCACCGTCACGCAGGTCGTCACCAACACCGTCGCGCAGAAGTTCGACTGGAACGCCGTCGAATCCGAAGACTACAAGAAATACATCGCCAACCTCCGCAGCATCGGCTGCCCGGAGGAGACCATCCGCGACATCATCACGGCCGACGTCAGCAAGCTCTACGAGGCCAAGCGCAAGGCCCTTGCCGGCCCGAAGAAGAAATACGAGTTTTGGAAGCCGGGCATCATGATGGGCGGCGCTATTGACCCCGAACGCACGGAGAAAGAACGCGCACTGAACAATGAGAAGCGCGTCCTGCTCACCGATCTCCTCGGCTCCGCGCCCGAGGACAAGCCCGACCTGCTCGCCGGAGTCGCCTCGCAGTTGGATGCCATGTTCGATTTCCTCCCCACCGAGAAGCGCAGCAAGGTCATGGACGTGATGCAGGACATGCAGACCAAGTTGCAGAAGGTCATGAAGAACGGCGCGCCCGATCAGGAGGACATGCGCAAGGTCATGAAGGACAGCGAGACGGCCATCGCCGCCGTGCTCACTCCGGAGGAGATGCTCGACTACAACCTCCGCTTTTCCGTGACCGCTAACCAGATGCGGATGGGCCTCGCTGGCTTCGAGCCGAACGAGCAGGAGTTCCTCGAACTCTTCAAGAAGCGCAAGGCCTACGACGACGAGTTCGGCGGGGCTTTCGGAAGCGCCAATCTCAAGGGCGAGGAGAAAACCAAGCAGGACGCCGCCAAGAAGGCGCTCGACGAGTCGGTGAAGTCCCAGCTCGGCGATGAGCGCTACGCCGACTACAAGCGCTCCGAGGACTTTTCCTACCAGGCCATGTTCCGCGCCGCCAGCCGCGAGGGCTTGGGCAAGGACGCCGCCGTGAAAGCCCACGACATGAAGAAAGTCGCCGAGGATCAGGCCACCAAGATACGCAACGACAAGAACCTCTCCGCCGATCAGCGCACCGCCGCGCTGCGCGGCATCCGTGATGAGACGGAGCGTTCCGTGAAAGGCGTCCTCGGCGAGAAGGGCTTCTCCAGCTACGAGCGCAACAACGGCGCCTACTGGCTCAAAGGCATTTCGCCCGACGCCCCCGCGCCGACAAAGCAGCCCTGACCCAGCGGTGCGGGCAAGTCTTGTCCGCAGTTTTCTCTGCGCCAGCGCCACCGGTTTCAGCTACGCTCCGCACGCATGAACCTAGAAGCCGCAGCAAACGCAAGGGCGCAAAGTCACAAGGGCGCGGGCAGGAAAGAGTTGGGTTGGGTTACCACGTTGAAGTGCATTCACCTGCGCGGTGAAGTCGGGAGCGAAACCATCCAAGTCGGTTTTCATTGCGGCCCTGCGTCTTTGCGTCTTTGCGTTCGGTTTCAACTGCCGGAGTTAGGATGAAGACACTTTACCTCGATGTTTTCAGCGGCCTCAGCGGCGACATGTTCATCGGCGCGCTGCTGGACTTGGGCGCGGACTTCCGCCAGCTCGAATACGGCCTCGCGACTCTGAACCTCGATGGCTACAGCCTGGCGCACCGCCGCGCTGCCAAGTGCGGCATCGAAGGCGTGAAGTTCGATGTGCATCTGACCGCGCCTGCCGCGCCGCCGGAGCACGACGGTCCCGACTACCACGCGCTTTCCCACTCCCACAGCCACGGCCCCGGCGAGCATTCGCACGCGCACGGCCCGGGCGGCGACGGCCATTCGCACGACGGCAGCCGGAACTTTCACCAAATCAAGGCGCTCATCCGCGCCAGCACGCTCTCGGACTGGGTGAAGGAAAAGTCCATCGCCGTCTTCCACCGCATCGCCGTGGCGGAGGGGAAGATTCACGGGATGCCGCCCGATCAAGTCCACTTTCACGAAGTCGGTGCGGTGGATTCCATCGTGGACATCGTGGGCGGGTGCCTCGCGCTCGAGCTGCTTGGCTGTCCGCGCGTGCTCGCCTCGGCAGTCGTCGAGGGCACCGGCTGGGTGCGGTGCGCGCACGGGCGGATGCCGCTGCCTGCTCCCGCCACCCTGGAAATCCTCGGCGCGCGCGGCGTTGCCATCTCGCAATGCGAGGAGCCGCGCGAACTGCTCACGCCCACCGGGGCCGCGCTGCTCGCCGAGTTCGCCGAGAGTTTCGGGCCGATGCGCGGGCTGGTCGCGGAGAAGGTCGGCTACGGCGTCGGCACGCGGGACAATGACACGCGGCCCAATGTGGTGCGGGCGGCCTTGGGTGAAGTTCAAAGTTCAAAGTTCAAAGTTCAAAGTTTGGAGGCCGCGAGTCTTGGTGAAGCCGCTGCGGCGGCGGCGCACGATTGGGAGACGGACACAGTCGCGGTGCTGGAGACGAACCTCGATGATGTCTCCGGCGAAGTGCTCGGCGCGTTCGTCGAGAGCGCGTTGGGCGCGGGCGCGCTGGACGTGTTCCACACGCCCATCCAGATGAAGAAGAACCGCCCCGGCGTGCTGCTCACCGTGCTGTGCGCGGCAGCGGATGCGGACAAGTTCGCCGCGCTGCTGCTGCGCGAGACGAGCGCCTTCGGAGTGCGCCGCACGCTGGCCGAGCGGCGCAAGCTCAAGCGCGAATTCCTCAACGTGAAGCTCCCTCAGGGCGACGTGACTGTGAAGCTGGGGAAGCTGGACGGCGCGGTGGTGCAGATCGCGCCGGAGTTTGAGTCGTGCAGGCAGCTCGCCGCGAAGGCTGGTGTGCCGTTGAAACAGATTTTCGAGACGGCCCTCGCTGCGGCGCGCACCCATCTCCGATAGGGCGAGGCTCCGGCCGGCCACCCTGTCGAGCGTGGCGAGGGTTTCCTGAAGGCCGCGCGTGGCCGAGATGCTCGCTTCGCTCGCGCCTCCTTCGTCGGCAAATGGGTTCGACAGAGTCTCACCCTACCAGGCACGAGAGGGGTTCGACGGAGCCTCTCCTTGCCGGTTCACGGCAGCGTCGCGCCCACTGTTTCCGCGCGCTCGCCGGCCACGGCGCACTTCAGGAGCAGCAGCGGCTCCTCGTTCCGCAGCCGCTTGAAGAGCTCGGGAGCGTCGCGCTTTTGCAGCGTCAGGTCGCGCACGCCACCGGGTCCGCAACTGAACATCTTGGCGAAGCCCTTATAAACGCGCGGCGCTCCGACCACGCGCGACCATCCGGAGAATTGTTCCTCGGCAGCACGCAGCCCCTTGCGCTCCAGCGCGAGGAAGCTGTAAGGCAGGCTGCGCAAATCAATCCCCATCCGCTGCGCGAACCGCACCCAGTTCCCATCTGCCATGATGCCGGCGGGCGGCGCGGCGAAGTTGTGGCACCAGTGCCGCTCGTTGCCGGCGGTGAGCAGACCGCACGTTGCCTGATGGGTGCAGGGTGCGACGAGGTCGAAGTCGTCGCGGAGCCGCTCGCGCATCGCCACCAGCGCCCGGCTGTCCGTGTGCGTGCCGGGTTCGACCCACAGGACGGCATCGGCGCGGCGGGCGAGTTGCAGCAGGGATTCGCACTCAGCTTCCGGGAGTTCGTTGAGCACATGGCTCAACACCAGCAAGCCGGCACGCCCGGCCTCCGGCTCGCCCGATGTCACCGCGAGTTTCGGAAAAACCGCCTTCGCCCTCGCCTCAGCGAACTCCATCGCCAGCGCCGACCTGTCAAAGAGCCGGAGCGCCGTGACGTTCTCCGTCCCAAATTCACGGAGCACGCACCGGCCCGCCACGCCGCTGCCGCAGCCCCAATCGATCACCTCGCCCGGCGGCGGCGCCCAGCCGCGCAGCTTCAGTTCGGCCAGCACCGCGTCCCACTTCCACGCGATGCGCTGGGCGAAGGTCAGGTCGTAGTTCGCGAGGTCCGCGCGCGACTGCCAATACACGCCCGCCGCGCCCGTGCCGGAGAGGAACCCGTCGCGGAGCCGTTCCAGCGCGTCCCAGTCGAGTGTGTCCAAAGTCGTTTCCGCATGCATCATGCGGGGACAGATAGCAGTTCCGCGTCCGCCGGGAAACCCGGCAACATTTGCCAACTGATGGCTGTCCGCCCGGCTTGACGGAACGGCCCCGCGCCCAAAGACTGTCGCCACAGTCGGCTCACAAGCAATCCGCGCCGACTTGCCTCATGCCTGAAAGCCAAAACCGCCCACCGTCCGGAGTCGAAGTCGGCCCGGATGTCGTGCTGTATTTTGGCGAGAAGATCGTCGTCTGCGCGGCAAAGGAGATGCCGGAGTGGGAGAGCCGTGAGTCGTCGCGCCCGGCGATCGAGTTTGAGGACCACCGCTACTACCTCTCGCGCAAGCTGCGCGGCGACGAGGACCGTCCCACGCGCTACGAGCTGGCCCCCTGGCCGGCGTTCGCAAGCGCCCGGCCCAAGGTGGTCATCGTTTATGACGAGGACTACGTGGCGTTGCGTGACGGGGCGTTCAAGAAGATCAAGCCCACAGGCGGCCAGCAGACCGTCTGGCGCTTCGCCTACCCGCTGCTGGGCTTCTTCCCTGCGTCCTTCAAGGAGTCCGTGCTTGAGCCACATGGCATCAACCCGCTGCGCGTATCGCTCATCACCTGCCTGTGCGCCTACGTGTTTTTCGTGGCCGAACTCATCTGCCTGTTTTTCAGCTTCGGCATCTTCCAAAAATTCTTCGGCCCCCTCATCTGGCTGGACTACCTCGCCGTTGTGGCGCTGCCGTTTGACTCCGCTGTGCGCTTCTACCAAATCCTGAACCGCGAGCGCTACCCAGACGGTTTTTTCGAGTGGCTGCCGAAGTTTTTGCGGAGGTAGTGGTGCCCAGTGAGGTGAAAGTGCGGAGCGGGATTAGGTTCAAAATTACGAGCAGGAGCCGCTGCGCGCCGTCCCCTCGTCCTCATCATCCTGATCCCAATCCTGCTCGTCCCATCGCAAACCAAGCGTGACGCCCGCTCGCCACTCCCTATCCTCGCCGCCATGCAAGTCCGCCTCGCCGCCCTCCTCGCGTTGTTCACGCACGCCGCCTCGCTCTCCGCAGAGCAGGTCCACCTCTGCCGCTGGTGCTCCGCGCAGCTCGCCCCGGCCGCCGTGGACTCGCCCGCCTACCGCAAATACGCCCCCGACCGCCGCGTGGACATCCTCCACCTCGCGCTCGACGTGACACCGGATTTCAAGGTGCGAACCATCGCCGGCACCGCGACGCTTTCCTTCAAGCCCATCGCCACGCCGCTGGAAGAGCTGCGGCTGGACGCCGTCGAGCTGCGCATCGCGTCTGTGACCAGTTCGGAGAAGCTGCTCGGCCACCAAGTCACCGACAGCCAGATTGTCCTCACCTTCGCGCCGCCCATTCCCGTCGGAAAGGAGGCGCGCGTGACCGTGAAATATTCCGCCGAGCCGCGCAAAGGCCTCTACTTCCGCACGTCGGAGATGGGCTACGCCGAGACTCATCTCTGGACGCAGGGCGAGCCGAGCGAGGCACGGCATTGGTTCCCGTCGTTCGACCATCCCGTCGAGAAGTTCACCAGCGAAGTCACCTGCCACATGCCCGCCGGGATGGTCGCGCTCTCGAACGGCCGGCAAGTTTCCGCGCAGCCCGGCGCGGGCGGCCGCACCGCGTTCCATTGGGTGCAGGAGAAGCCCCACGCGAACTACCTCATCACGCTCGTCGCCGGGCAGTTGAGGAAAGTCGAGGACAAGCACCGCGACATCCCGCTGGAGTTCTGGACCACGCCCAGCGACATCGCGCAGGCGCCGAACTCCTTCCGGCACACGAAGCACATGATGCAGTTCTTCGAGCGCGAGATTGGCGTGAACTATCCTTGGGCCAAATACGGACAGGCCGCCGTGCACGATTACCACTGGGGCGGCATGGAGAACACCAGCCTCACCACGCTGAACTACCGCACCCTCTTCACCGCCGAAACGGAGAACCTTTTCAGCAGCGACAGCCTTGTGGCGCACGAGCTGGCGCAC
>JACRKB010000099.1 GCA_016235545.1 Verrucomicrobiota bacterium
CCTGCGCGACCTGCTTGCCACGATGGACCGCGACGGCGTGGGCAAGCCGATGTCCGACCGGCTCGACGGGTTTCTGGAGAACATCACGCTCGACTCCGAGCGCGAGGAGGAGAAGGAAGCCGGCGACGCCGTGACGCTCATCACGATGCACTCGTGCAAGGGCCTCGAGTATCCGCACGTGTATGTCGTGGGCCTGGAGGACGGCCTGCTGCCGCACTCGCGCTCGAAGGTCGAGGGCACGATGGACGAGGAACGGCGACTCTTCTACGTGGCCATCACGCGCGCGAAGCGGGAGCTGATGATTTCGCACTGTGGCGGGCGCAAGAAGTATGGCCAGGTCATGCCCTGCCATCCCTCGCCTTTCCTCAAGGAACTCCCGGCGAACCTCATCGAGGATGCGGACGAGAAGGGCAAGCAGCCCGTCACCCAAGCCAGCGCGAAAGACATGTTCGCCGCAATGCGCGCGGCGTTGCAGTGAACCCCGTTCGGTGTCCACGCTTCAGCGTGTCGGGCGGCGGAACACCCTGAAGGGTGGACACCGAACAGCAGCGTCGCGCTCCGCAGCTCCACCCAAAGGCGCCCGACTTTCTACTGGCGCGGCGTTGAGCGTCGGTTCATTCCTTCCCCATGCACGCCTTTCTTCTTCACTGCCTGCGACGCGTCTTGCTGCCCGCGTTGTTCGGAGTGCTGTTCAACACCGCCACCCTCGCCGCCTCGCGCCCGCCAAACGTCATCCTCATCATCAGCGATGACCAGGGCTGGCGGGACCTGCACTGCCTGGGCCGCGAGGAAATCATCACGCCAAACCTCGACCGGCTCGCTCGCGAGGGCGTGCGAGCGACGAGCTTTTATGTGACGTGGCCGGCTTGCACGCCGTCGCGCGGCAGCGTGCTCACGGGGCGTTACCCGCAGCGCAACGGCCTCTACGACATGGTCCGCAACGACATGGTCAACTTCGGCCACCGCTACTCGGCGGAGGAATACGCCGTGTCGCCGGAGATGACGCTCGGCCTCGACCCGCGCGAGGTCACGCTCGGCGACGCGCTGAAGCGCGCGGGCTACGCGACTGGCTGCGTGGGCACGTGGGACATGGGCCAGGCGCGCCGTTACCTGCCGCTCCAGCGCGGCTTCGACTTCTTTTATGGCCACGGGAACAACGGCATTGATTACTACACGCACGAGCGCTATGGCGTGCCGTCGCTCTTCCGTGGCAACCAGCGCACGGAGGAGGACAAGGGCACTTACGTCACAGACGTGTTCCGCCGCGAGGCGCTGCGGTTTGTGCGCGAGCAGAAGGCGAAGCCGTTCTTCCTCTACCTCCCGTTCAACGCGCCGCACTCGGCATCGTCCTTCGCACCGGACTCGGAGGCGAAGGCCGGCGAAAGGAAGGAAGGCGTCGGCGTGCAGGTGCCGGAGAAGTATCTGAAGCTCTATCCGAACCGCGATCCGAAGAATGGAGTGACGCGCTACCTCGCCGCCGTGACGTGCATGGACGAGGCAATCGGCGAACTGCTCGACACGTTGCGCGACCTCGGGCTGGAGCGCGACACGCTGGTCATGTTCATGTCCGATAACGGCGGGAGCGGCAACGGCGGCAACGCGCCGCTCAAGGGCGCCAAAAGCTCGATGTGGGAAGGCGGCCTGCGCGTGCCGTTCCTCGCGCGCTGGCCCGGCCGGCTCCCGGCAAACGCGGTGACGGACGAGTTCCTCACATCGCTCGAACTCTTCCCAACGCTCCTCGCCGCGACCGGCGCGAAGCCGCCCACCGGCGTCAAACTCGACGGCTTTGACATGACGCCGGTGCTGCAAGGCAAGGCGAAGTCGTCACGCACGGAGATGTTCTGGGAGCGCCGCAACGACCGCGCGGCGCGCGTCGGCAACTGGAAGTGGGTGGAGTCCGCGCGCGGCGGTGGCCTCTTCGACCTCGCGACCGACCTCGGCGAGAAGAATGACCTCTCCCATCAGAAGCCGGAAGTGGCCTTGCAGATGAAGGCGAAGTTCACCGCGTGGAAGCGGGAGATGGACGCCAGCGAGCCGCGCGGCCCGTTCAGGGATTATTGAGCCGGCAACCTCGGCATCTTGGCAGCACAGGCGCTTGATGGGCTGGCCAAGAAATAATTTCTGGAACATGGTTCGCCAGGTTGCGTCGAAGACTCGGCCAAAATGACCACCTTGAAATCCATCACGATGCGGTTGCTGGGCTGCGCCGCAGCCGGCTTGTCGCTCTCCGCATTGGCACAGACACCGCCCGATGGCGTGGAGTTCTTCGAGAAGAAGATTCGCCCGCTCCTGGCCGAGCATTGCTACGAGTGCCACAGCGCGGGCAAGAAGACCAAGGGTGGGCTGGCCCTCGACTCGCGCGAGGGCTGGAGGAAGGGCGGCGACTCCGGCGCGGCGCTCGTGCCCGGCGACCTCGACGGCAGCCGGCTCATCACTGCGGTGCGCTACAAGGACAAGGAGTTTCGCATGCCGCCCAAGCGGAAGCTCACGGACTCGCAAATCGCCGACTTCGAGGCGTGGGTGAAAATGGGCGCGCCCGACCCGCGCACCGGCGGCGCGACACTCGCGAAGAAGGAAATCAACATCACCGAGGGCCGCAAGCACTGGGCGTATCAGCTCCCAAAGAAGCAAACGCCACCCGCCGTAAAGGACGCCACTTGGCCGCGCTCCGACCTCGACCGTTTCCTCCTCTCCAAGCTGGAGGAAAAAAACCTCCGGCCCTCCGCCGACGCCGACCCCGTCACGCTCGTCCGCCGCCTCTACTTCGACCTCATCGGCCTGCCGCCCACACCGGAGCAGGTGGACGCGTTCGTGCGCGACTACTCACTTTCTCACTCTCCCACTCTCTCACCTGCTCCGGCCAAGGCAGGTGAGCAGGCGGGAAAGCGGGAAAGTGAGAACAGAGCCGTAGTGCGGCTCGTTGACTCCCTCCTCGCCTCGCCGCATTTCGGCGAGCGCTGGGGCCGGCACTGGCTCGACGTGGTGCGCTACGCCGAGTCGCTCACGCTGCGCGGCTTCGTGATGAAGGAGGCCTGGCGCTATCGCGATTACGTCATCGGCAGCTTCAACGCGGACAAGCCTTACGACCGTTTCCTCCGCGAGCAGGTCGCTGGCGACTTGCTTCCGCACGACTCCATCCCGCAACGCCAGCAGCAGCTCGTCGCCACGACCTTTCTCACGCTCGGCAACACGAACCTCGAGGAGCAGGAGAAGAAGCAGCTCGACATGGACGTGGTGGACGAGCAGCTCGACACCATCGGAAAAGCCTTCTTGGCGCAGACCATCGGCTGCGCGCGCTGCCACGACCACAAGTTCGACCCCATCCCCACACGCGATTACTACGCGCTGGCCGGCATCCTCAAGAGCTCCAAGACACTGGAGCACTCCAACGTGAGCAAGTGGCTGGAGTTCCCGCTGCCGCTGCCGCCCACGGAGGGCAAGCAATTCACCGCGCACGAGCAGGCCGTCGCGAAGCTCGAAGCCAGCATCAAGGCCGCGAAGGAATCCTCGAACCAGGCCGTCGCGAAAAAGGCCACGCTGCCCAGCGGCGCGCTCGACGCGAAGGTGCTCGCCGGAGTGGTCGTGGACGACGAGCAG
>JACRKB010000100.1 GCA_016235545.1 Verrucomicrobiota bacterium
CGGCGATCCATCTGTGAGGCGGGCTGTTCGTTCATGGTGAGTTGAGGTGAAGCTACTTGCTGTTCGGTGGTGCAATGCGCTTGCTGCCGCGAGGTGTTCCCAAACACAGCCGGAAACCGTCGCGGGAGTCGGAGTAGGCCACGTTCTTGATGCCGAGTCGAACGGCACAGCGCGCGTTGCCCGGAACATCAAAGTAATTCCCTCCCTTGCATACGGGACGAGACACCGATCGCTGTTCCGCGTTTTCAAAATGCACCTCTTCGTGCCCGCCCTTCGGATCGAAGTGATCCAGGACAAATTCCCACACCCCGCCGCACATGTCGGCCAGACCAAAACCGTTGCGCCCCCGTTCGCCGTAGTGGTCCACCGGCGACACGAACGCAAATCCGTCACTCCACGGCGCCTTTGCCAGCGGCCAAGTCTTGGTGCGCCCCGGCAGCAAATCAACGGCGGAAATGTTCAGCCTGCCTTGACCCTCCTCGATCTCGTTTCCCCACCAGAAATAATGGCTCTCCTTGCTGCCGCCCCGGCAGGCGTATTCCCATTCAGCTTCCGTGGGCAGACGGTATTCCAAACCCTCCGGCAGCCGGCCCGCCTTGCTTTCCTTTTCTGTCAGCCAATTGCAAAATGCCTTCATGTCGTTGTAACTCACACACACGACCGGATAGACATCCAGGTTCGGAAATCCCCAATTCGGGTCGCGCCAGCTTTTGCCCGCCATTGATTTCCACGGATGCACCGCCTTCGTCGTCCAGTGATAGCCATCCCATTCGGGATAGAAGACCTGAGTCTCGCCGCCGGGCTTTTCGGCGTCGGTCACAAAACCAGTCGCCTCCACGAAGCGCCGGAACTGCCCCACGCTGACCTCGGTGCGCCCCATCCAAAAAGCGTCCTTCACCCGCACCAAGCGCGGCTGCTCGCCTTCAAAGGGCTCGCGCGATGTGCCCGGCTGCGCTCCGCCTTCGATGCCCGTGGCCCAGGCCTTCTCGGCGGGCGTGCTGCCCATCATGAATTCGCCAGCCGGGATGCCCATCAGCTCGATGGTCGCGCCGCCGCCCAAGTCAACGAGCCTGGTTTTGTCCGCCGCCGTCAGCGATGGACCTGTGGTGAGTGCCGCGCAGAACAGAAGTCCGGCAAGGCCGATGCGGATGGATGAGGATGTGGGTGTCATGGTGTTCTGGTTTGGTTTGTGGGTCAGCTTTTCTTAGGGACGATTCTGCGTCCAGTTTGGTAAATTTGAAACGCCTCGGGATAGGCCTTGAGGTTGAACTGCGGCATGATGAGTCCGCCGTTGGTGTTGCGGGAGTCGTAGGTTGCCTGGCCAGCGCCCGGCCCCGAGAAAATGCCGGGCTGCGGCGCGAAATACGCCGCGACGACGAGTTGCTGCTTCTCGTCGCGTTTGAGTTGGCCCTCTCCCAGCGAAGCAAACTCAAAAGCCGCCGTGCCGTGGTGCACTTCGTTTTTGTTGCGCAGCATCGGCGCGGCGAACAGGAAGAAGCGGCCGTCCTCTTCCGCGAGACTGGAGCCGTCGAAAAATTCGCAGCCGAGTCCCTTCGCGTCATCGGGCGTGAGCAGTGTGCTGATGAAGCGCCACGATTTGCCGTGGTCGTCGGAGCCGATGAGGAAAATCGTGTGGCTGACGCCGATGCCGCCGAGGCCGAGGCGCGGCTTCAACGCGGTCATTGAAAGATAAAGCCGTCCGTCGTGTGCGAATGCGCCAGGCTCGGAATAGGCGACGATGTTTTTCAGCGACGCGTCGAGCGCGTTCACATCCACCAGCGTTTTGTTGTAAGGCGCGGGCGGCGATTTGCCCGCGCCGAAGAGCGGCGCGTTGGTGGACCATTCGCCTGCCGGGTCGGCGGCGGTGCGCAGCGCAATCCATCCGTAGGGCACCATCCGCCTGCCGTTGGGCAGGGTGAAATAGCAATGAACGAAAAGCTTCCAGCGACGGGTTGCATCCGGGTCCGCCGCGTCATGCAGCAACGTCGGCACCTCATAACGCCACAAGCCGGGCAACGATTTGCCGTCGGGCAGTGTCAGCGTGCTGTTGGTCGAGGGATTGAGGACCTTGACGAACTGCCAGCTCGCACCTCCGTTGGTCGTGCGGGCCAGATGCGTGTGAACATATTCGCCAATCGGCTTGTGGTCGCCCGTGACTGAAGAATACGCCAGCCAGCCCACGCTACCATCTGGCGCATAAGCGATGCTCGGGTCGTATAGCCCGCCCTCCAACCGCTCGCCGGAAGGGAGGAGCTTGGCATAACGAACGTCGCCAGCGGCCTGCTTGAGCTGGCCTATGGGGCCAGCCTCGAACCGGGCCTCGCTGCGAGCGCGGCTCAGCAACACGAAGGCGAAAATCACCAGCGGCGCAACAAGGAGATAGCTCCATTTGAACTTCTTCATATCGGTCGGGACGACGCGCGCGGGCGAAGGCTGCGAGGAGTTGCGATTGGGGAATCTCTGACAACTGCCATTCGGAGCCGGATGGAGGCTGACGGTTCAAGTTTCGATTCGGCTGGATGCATTTGGCAGGTGCTTCGGAAGGAGCTTTGCTGACAGTCGCCCTTCAGTTTTTCATGGTGTTTTTCGTGATCGAATGGCGGATGTCACCGTGGTGATGCTTTGGCCAAAGCCTCAACTTCATCCCTCTTCAGCGCGCGGCCGTAGAGGCGCACATCGCTGAGGCTGCCGTTGAAAAAATCGCCCGGGCCTGCGCCGATCTTCAGCGGCTGGTCATTGTCCAAGTCGAAGCGGGCGGGATCGAACGGCGCGGATTCGGCTGCCCTCCGGCCATCCACAAAGAGTTGCAGCCGATTGCCCGCTCGCACCGCCGCAATGTGACGCCAGCCTGGCGCAAGCTCGCGATCAAGCGTGACGCAGGCGCCGGCTTCCAGCGAGTGGATGCGACCGGAGGGCAGCGTGCTGCAGAACAGCCGGCCTTGATGCTGCGCCATGGTCCAGGCACGGCGGTATTTCACGCCGGGTGTCTGGTCAAGCTGGGCGGTGCGCGTCCACGTCGTGCCGCCATCGTGCCGGTGAACCTCCCCCAACGGCAGCGTGCCCGTGTAGAGCTTGCCGTTGTGGAGGAGCGTTCCCATGGTTTCCTGCTCCTGGCCGCACCGGCCGATGTCCTGCCATGAGTTGTCGGGCCCGAGGCGGAACACACGACCGCTGGGCCAGGTGCTGATGCAGAGCCCGCCATTCAGGACGGCCATGGAGTAGGTCTGAGTGTTGTCGCCCACGGGCGGAAGGTTGTGCCATGACTTGCCATCAAAACGATAGACGTGGCCGCCATCGTAGGCACCCGCCCAGAGGGAGCCATTGAACAGGCCGAGAGCGACGGTGCGCTTGCTGTCGGGCGTGGGCAGCACCTCCCACTCGCGACCGCCTTGATAGCGGAAGAAACCAGCCGGCTTGTAGAGAGACGATGCGTGGAGCCGACCGCCGAACACCACCATGCCGCCGACCGCCTCGGTGCCGGGCAACTGGCCGCAATCGGTCCATCGATTGCCGCCCTCGTAAAGAAACACTTTGCCCCCAAGGCGCGGGTTTTCTGACTCCGGCTGCGCCGAGCCACCAAGCCGATACTTCCCCGTGCCGGCATAAAGGCGGCCCCCGAATGCCGCGAGCGAACTCACGGTGTTGGCAACGTCCGGCGCGCCGCAATCCGTCCACTTTCCGCGCCCGTCGTAACGATACACGCGTCCGGCCTCATCGCGGCCCGGCTCGCACGTGCCTGCGTAAAGCGCCCCGTCATGCACGGCGAGCGCGAAGGCGCACACGGCGTTGCCAGGCCGGCCTTCGTCGGTCCAGCGCGGCTCTGTGCCGCTGTCCATGCCGAACTGAAGCTGGCGGTAATTGGCCTGACTCCATGTCACGCCGGTGTTGTTGCGGAGGCAGAGCGTGAAGCCCGCGCGCCGCGCCTGATCGAACTTGCCGACAATCTCGCCCAGATCATCATCCTCATTGCCGGATGTGTTCACCCAGAGAGCGATCGAGAAATCGCCGCGCCCGACTTGAAGCGCTGGTTTGTGGCTCACGGCAATGAAATCATCCCGACCATCAAATCGCGCCGCGCTGCCGACCGTCCCAGCCCGCCCGCGCTCAGTCAGGTCGGCCCCGTGGTTCTCGCCATCGTGGCCGTTGCCCGTGGCGTCCTTGGCATCGCCGGCGAGCCTCCAGTGCGCGATCAAGCCAGCACCTTCAACAGGACCTGACTGCAAAGTCAGGGCAAGCGAAGCTGCAACAATGAAAGCCAGAGAGGAACCTCCGGAAACTGCCTCTTGCAGCCGGCGGGTGCGTGGCAGTTCGGTTTTGGGCATGGATGGTTTCAACATAAGTCCGGCGATTGAAACTTGAGGCAAAGCCCCAAAGACGCGGGGCCGAAAAGCACCGCGGCTGGTTTGGTCTCGCCCCCAACTTCACACCGCAGGTCAACGCGCTTGAGCCTGGCAACCGAACACATTCCTTTGCGCCTTTGCCCCTTTGCGTTGACTGAGGTTTCCATGTTCATGGCTGATGGGTTCCCTGTCGTTGCCGGTTTCACCGGCGCTTCTCAGGTGTTGGTGCCATCGGCTTGCGCTTCAGAACGCCCTGCTCGGCGAACTGGCCCGCGACCTCCAGCTTTCCAAACATGATGCGCTCCTTGCGGCTCGCATCCGTGTCGCCCTGCGTAACCGTGAGCCAGATGGTGCCGTTGTGCTTGTGGAAGGCGGGATACTGAAAAGATTTTTCGGACTCGAAGCGGTATTTGCGCTCCCAGATATTGCCGTCGCGCGAGATGTCCAGGTTGAACACGCTGCGGTTCACGCCGTTGATCTTTGTGCGCTCCTGCCAGCCGAGATAATAGGTGTCGCCGAACCTGTCGAACGTCGGCTTCGAGCTGCCACCATTCGGCACGAAGTCGCGATGTTCTCCGCGCGTCCAGGTCCTGCCATCCTTGCTGGTGGTGAAGGTGTAGTTGCCGTTGCCCCCGTCCTGTCGGCATACCGCCATCCAAGTGCCATCGGGCAGGCGGTTCACCGCAGACTCGGTGAGCCGGAGTGTCTGCGGCTCGTTGTAGTGTCCGATGACCTCAAAGGCATCAAGTTCCCTGTTCACCACCGCGAGCGCGTTCTGACCACCGGAGAAGTTGTTGAGCGCGACGTGGGTCCTGCCAGCGAACTCTTTGAACGAGTCGAAAATGTAGAGGCCGTGATCCACCGGCTTGCGCGTGAATCCAACGGCGGCGGCGTCCGCATGGAAAAACTGCGACTGCATGTCGAAGGTGCCCGCCGCCGTCTTGAGCTTCACCTTGTGAATCCGGTTCTCGAAAGCCATGCGCTCGATGTCAAAATCAATGAACCACGTCTGTGACTGCCGCTTCGACGGCTCCTCGCTGGCGAAGTAGCAGCGCACGGTCCGCGCATCCTTTTGAAGGATGCGCGGCACAAAGCAGGCGCCCGGCGGCAGTGTTTCGTTCTCAAACTTCTGCCCGCCGCGCGCGAGGGGGATGATTTTCTCCAAAGCCATTGTCTTCAGGTTCACCACCGACAGCGCGGCATAAATGAACGGCCATTCCGCATTCTCGCTGGGCCGCACTTCGTTTGCCTCGGTCACGATGAAAGCGCGATCCCCCACGCACACGAACTCCGCATCATGCGCACCCTCCACCTGCGGCGCGGTGGTGTTGATGAGGCTCGCAAGCACGTTGTCGGCGGCTTGTTTGGCATTCCAAGCGGGCGGCAGAAGCGGCTTGCTCGCCGGAAGTTTGCATGACTGCCAGGCCAGGAATCGCCACCGGCCCTGCTCCTCGCGCCAGACAGCGAGGATGCTCAGGACGCCATCCGAGACCCCGGTGGCGCTGGTCGCCTTGATGTGAACGCGTCCGGTCATCAGCGCGATGCCGGGCGCGGGAAAGGTGAAGGCTCTCTCCTCGTAATGATAAACGACGTATTTCGTGCGACCGCTGACGAGCAGGTCAATGTAGGATGCCTTGCCATCCACGGCTCCGGTCGAATGCGCGTAACGGAGGTCGTCCGAGAAGCTGGCGGTGAGACGCGCGGGATCAGCGGCAATGATCGCCGCCACCCTTTCGTCATCGGCCTTTTGAAGTGTTTCCAGACGGGGATCGACAGCGGCGGTGAGTGTCCATGCAGCGCCGAAACATGACAGGAAAGTGGCGAGCCGCTTGAACATGATGACGCGACAGTCGCGGTCGCGGGGATGGAGCGACCGAGCCTGCGCGGACGGGGTTGGGAAAGCGTTGGGCATCTTCAGAGTGTCAGGGCCGTTTTGCTGTCGCGCGACAATGCTGGCGCACTTCTTCGGGCGTCAAGGCGCGCGCGTAAAGCCGCACCTCGTCCAGCAGGCCGTTGAAATGCGCGGGGTGAGCGACTTCGTAGTTGCCGAGACAGAGATGGAAGGCGTTCGGTTTGATCGGGCCGGGGCGGGACATGGTGCCGCATTCCTCGCCGTTCATGTAGAGCCGCATCGTCTGGCCGTCGAACGTCCCGGCGAGGTGGTTCCATTGGCCGGACGGCAGCGGCTTGTTGCCGGCGAGATTATGGCTCCACGGAGTAAGCGGAATCTGGAAACAGGGCTTGCCCTCGACCACGCCCAGCCGGTAACCCGCAGAGGGGGCACCGCCAAACACGCGGTTCGCGATCCAATTGTTGCGCAAGGGGCCGGCGTCGGCTTTGACCCAGCACTCGATGGTCAGCGCGTGGGAGGGAGAGAGCAACGGGTTGTTCTCGACCACGATGCTGCCGCCATCGCAGAGGAGCGCGTTGCCATCGAGGCCCTTGGCTCGCTTGGCGTCGCGAATCGTCCCGCCCAGCCGATTGCCTGAGTAATCGAACGCGACGGGAGCATCCTTCGCCTCGTCAAGCGCCCACCAAGCGATCAGGCCATCCTCTGGAGCACCAGTCTTGAAAACTTTCTTCGCCGCCAGCGTGCGCAGTTCCTCGCTGCGGCGCGACTGGCTCCAGTAAGCAGTGTCGTAGGGGCCGCGTCCGATGTCTTCTGGCAGAAGGTCCACATGCGACTCGCGCGCGTCGGCGAACACGTTGCGCACGGCGTCGAGATAACCGAAGCCATGCTCGCGATACGGCGCAATGTAATGGCCTTCTCCCCACTCGTTCCAGTTGTCGAGCAGGAGCATCTTGCTGCCGAGTTCGTTGGACGGCAGCGTGCCGATGAAATCCTTCGCCTGATGCAACAGCATCTCGAAGTCGCGCGGCGGGATTTTCCAGATGCTGCCCTCATCGCGCCATCCACTCCACGCCTGCGAGACGGTTACAACCTGCGGCAGGACGGCAAGCTCCTGCGTCTTGCGTATGCTCCGCATCTGCGCGTCCATGGCTTCTTGCGGCGTCGGATTGCCCGGGACGTGCCAGCAATAGGCGAAGGTGTAGTCGAGGCCAAGCTGCTTCATCTGCCCCAGTTGCCGCGCGGTGAGGCCGCGATATTCGCCGAGCAGATACAGCCCCGGGAAGCCCGCGTCCCGGGACGCCTGCCGCATCCGCTCGAACGCGCGCCGCAC
>JACRKB010000102.1 GCA_016235545.1 Verrucomicrobiota bacterium
GGAAAGTTTCCAGCGAGAAATCCGTGCCCTTCTTCGTGAACTCCTTGAGGTGGATGTTCTGGATGCGCTTGCCCATCACCGGCACCCAGTGCTCCGCGTGCTGGAACATCGCGATGTTCCCGGTGTCGTAGTGGACGCGCACGCGCTCATTGCCGAAGTGGTCCACGAACGCGTTCATCTCCATCGGCGTCATCAGGAAGCCGTTGAAGAAAATGTTCTCCATGTTGAGATAGACTTTCTGCTTCGCGGCGGTCTTGGCGAGCACCGCGATGGCCTCCTTCGCACGCTGCTCGCAGATGTCGTTGCGCACCGGCTCGTGGTCGGTGCGCCACGGGATGTGGACCGCGCCGGGGACGACGAGGACGTTTTCCACGCCGAGGTCGCTGGCGGCCTGGGCAATTTTTCCGGCGAGTTCGAGGCCGCGCGCGCGCTTCGCGGGGTCGTTGCTCGTGAGCGGGTAGGGCCAGAAGAGGAACGAGCACAGGCCGCTGATCTGGATGCCGATCTGGTCGGCCATCTGGCGGATGGCCTTGAACTCCTTCGCGCCGGCCTTGGGCGAGAGGTCGTTGTCGAGGTCGTAGTTCAGCTCGATGGCGTCGAAGCCCGCGTCCTTCGCTAGCTGGAGGCACTCGCGGAGGTTCATGCGGTCGGGGTAGGGGAAGGCCCACAGGTTGATGGACTTCTTCATCGCGTAGCGCTTGGGCGAGGCACGACGCGCGTCGGGCTTTGCGTCGGGCTGCGCAGCGGCGGCTTTGGCACCGACGGCCGCAGCGGCCCCAGCGGCTGCGAAAGCCGAGCGCAAAGCGTCGCGCCGCGTGAGGCCGTCGCGGGCAGGCGGCTCGATGGGATTGAAGGCGGGTGAAAACGAGTCGGGAGACGGCTGGGCTTGCATGGACGGGAGGCTGACAAGAATCACCGCGTGCTGGCAAGGCCGGCGTGGTGGGGCGCCCGTCCCGGCTGCCTTATGTCTTGCGGGCGTCTCGTCCGCAGGCTTCCCAGCCGGGCGGGACGCCCGCTCCACTATGGTAACGCGACTCGTTGCCCGCTCCGCACAGACTTCTCCTCCGCCTCGCAAATCTCCACGGAGCTGACTCCGTCCGCTGCGGTCACAACGCTCGGCTGCTGTCCGCTGGCGATGCACTCGACGAAGTGGCGCAACTCGCCGACGTAGCCGTCGGGCTGGCCGAGCTTGAGCACCTGCGCGGGCTGGCCAGCCTCGCAGACCTTGAGCGCGTCCGCACCGCGCGCGAGGTCGTAGTCCACGGTCGCGCGCTCGAAGTTGACGGTGTAGCTCATGTTGAAGCCGAAGCCGGGCGTCATGCACCACGCGCCCTCGGCGTGGACCATCGCACCACCGGCGACTTCGTATTCCGTGACGACGTGGTCAATCGCGCCGCTGATTTTCGTGTGGCCGGCGGAGCGCACAGCGCGTGGGCGGCCAAAGCAGAATTGCACGAAGTCCGTGTCGTGGATGTGCAGGTCCAGCAGCGCGCCGCCGGACTTTGCGCCGTCGAGAAAGTTGCCTTGCCCCCAGCCCGGCGGCTCGGCCACTCGGCGGAAGCGCGCGGAGAGCACCTTGCCGAAACGCCCGTCCGCGATGGCGGCTTTCACCCACACCCACTCGGGGAAGAAGCGCAGGCACATCGCGGGCATGAGGATGCGGTGCGTCTCGGCTGCGACCGCCGCCATCTCGCGCGCCTGCGCGGCGGTGCGCGCGAAGGGTTTCTCGCAGAGCACGTGCTTGCCCGCGCGGAGCGCGGCGATGGCGAGGTCGCGGTGCGCGAGTGTCGGCGCGCAGATGTCCACGGCGTGGATGCCGGGGTCGGCGAGCATGGCGGCGTAGTCGCGGAAGACCTTGAAGGTGACCGGCTCCAGCTTCACGGGCGCGTTGTCGCCCACATTGCCGCCGACGCCGGTGAAGTCGCCGTCGAGATGGCGACCGCTGGGATTGCAGAGCGCGGCGAGGCATGCGCCGGGGACTTGGCGCAGGGCCTTGATGTGAGTGGCGGCCATGAAGCCGAGTCCGACGATGCCGAGGTTGAGCATGAGTGGATTAGCCGCGAACAGGCACAGGGGACGCAAAGAAAAACTGAGGCCGTCGCTACGTTGGGTTGATTTCACGGACGGCGCGCTTCACCCAGCGTTCCCAGTCTGCGACCGTGTCCACGTCGGACAGCTCGCGAAGAGTGGCGATTCGCAGGCCGCTTTCGCGGGCGCGGCGCGTGGTCTCCCCGAACACGGCGTCCGTGCTCCACGGCATCCCGGTGAACAAGTTCGGCTGCGGCGCCCGCAGGCCGATGAGCCAGTAGCCGCCGTCAAGCGCGGGGCCGAGCACCACATCGTGGCCATCAAGCGCCAGCCATGCGTCACTGATGTCAGTCGGCGTCACGGCGGGGCAGTCGGAGCCGATGATGACGACGTGCTCTGCATCGGAGAGAAAATGTTCCGTGAAGGCGGCGTGGAGCCGTTCGCCCAAGTCGCCCTCGGACTGAGGGCACGCGGACCAGTCGGTGCGGAGCCACGGGTTGATTTCCGCGCTGGCGTCCGCCGGGGCGAAGCAAAGCTCCACCGCTTGAAGCGGGGCGAGGTTGGCGAGGAGAGCCTCGACAAGTTGACGATAAGCGGCGCAGGCGGCATCCGCTCCGAGAGTTTCAGCGAGCCGGGTTTTGACCGAGCCTGGGCGCGGAGCTTTCAGGAAGACCACCAGCCGACTCGCGTGCGTGCTCATTCCAATTCGAAATCCCAGTTGATGGAATGCAAGCAGGACGCCACACCGCACGCCTTCTCCCTTCCTCGGAGGAGGGAAGGTGGCCGCAGGCCGGATGAGGGGTGGTGTAAGGAAAAAGGAAAAAGGGACAAGGAAATAGTGCCGAGCCGCGACTGCCTCACTATTTCCTTCTGCTGTTTTCCTTTTTCCTTTTCTAAACCCATCACCCCAACCCCTTCCCCTCCTCCGAGGAAGGGAGAGGGAGTTGGAGCGCGTTGCGTTCCCTCGCCATTCCGCAGGATTTCATTACGAATTGGGATCATTCCACGGCGGACAGTTCCGTCTCGGTGGCGTGGCCGCCGAGATCTTTGGGTTCCGGCAGGATGAAGGCGACGAGCATTCCCGGGATGAAGAGGCAGGCGGCGAAGAGCAGGGTTTTCTTGAAATCGCCGCCGCTGGCGAGCGAGCCGGCGAAGACGACGCCCAGAGCGGAGGCGATGCGGCCGATGTTGTAGCAGAAGCCCGCGCCGGTGGTGCGCAGCAGGGTGGGGAAGAGCGGCGGCAGATACATCGTGAAGAGGCCGAAGACGCCGGAGAACAAGCCCACCGCCGGGAACCAGACCCACACGAGCGACTCCCAGCCGCGCGCCTGCATGAACGTGCCGCCCATGCTGAGGAAAAAGCCGAGGTAGCAAATGGCGATGGCGCGCCGGTAGCCGAAGTAGCGCGCGACTGCGGCCGCCGCGAAGTTGCCGACGATGCTCGCCAGGATGATGACGAAGAAGGCGATGCTGACGGTTTTCTGCTTGTAGGCCGCAACCCACTTCGCCACGTCTCCGCCGGCGGCGACCTTGGCGAACTCCACCTTCGCCGTCGCGTCGAGGTCGGGGAGGTTCCGCAGGTGTTGCGCGTGCCAGAACATGAAGGCCCACCACGCGGTCAGCCCGCAGGCGCATACGATGATGGTGAGCACCGTCGTGCGCCGCACCGCGCCGCGGAAGAGGTCGGCGATGCCCGGCTGCGCGGCGAGGGAGTGCTGCTTGGCCGCGCGCCATTCCTCCGGCTCCGGCACGTGGCGGCGAATCCAGAAGACCATCAGCGCCGGGAGGATGCCGACGAGGAAAACATATTTTGGATGGAGGTCCGCCATGAGGAAGGTGGTGAGGCATGCGAGAAGGACGCCGAGGTTCACGCCGGTTTGCAGCACGGCGGCAATCCACGGACGCCACTTCTTGGGCCACGTCTCCGACAGGAGCGAGGAGCCGACGGCCCATTCACCACCGATTCCCAGCGCGGCGAGGAAGCGGAAGATCATCAACTGCCACCAGGTTTGCGCGAAGAAGGAAAGCCCGGTGAAGACCGCGTAGGTCAGGATGGTGAGGGAGAGCGAACGGCTGCGGCCGAGGATGTCACCGAGCCGGCCGAAGAACGCGCCGCCCAGCGCCCAGCCGACGAGGAACGCGGCCTGGATGTAGCCGGATTTTTGCTTCACGAGTTCGTGCGCCGGCGTGGCGTCGGCGGGGATCAGCGCCTCATTGATGAGAAGCGACGCGACGAAGGTGGATGCGACCAGGCCATAGAGGTGCATGTCCAGGCCGTCGAAGAGCCAGCCCAGCCACGCGGCGAGGCCGGTCTTGCGCTGCTGCGGAGTGAGTTCGCGCAGAGTGGTGGCTTCCGTCTTCGTCTCGGTGGGCTTGAACTCGACCGCATGGCCGCTGGCGCCGGCCTTGCGGAAAAAGACGGTGCTCTGCATCTCTGGATCAGGCTCGTGGCTCATGGTGTTGGGAGCGAAGCGTAGGCGAAGCGAGTTGATCGGCACAAGGCGGCAGTTGCAGCGGGGCAGTTTCAAAGGGGCGCATCTCAGTTTCTTGAAGGCGGAATGGTGCGAGCGATACAGTTGGGCCGCTCCTCCTGCTCGTAATCCTGATCCTAACCCTGCTCCAGTGCGGGGAAGGGCAGGGTGAGCAGGATTAGGATCAGGATTACGAGCAGGAGCGGAA
>JACRKB010000106.1 GCA_016235545.1 Verrucomicrobiota bacterium
CCAGTTCCAGCACGGGTTGCGGACGTGGGCGTCCGCGCTCCAATGCCTGCGGCGCAAAAAGGATTGGGATTAAGATTAGGAGCAAGATTAAGATTTCCGCGTGAGCCAACCAACCGACATCCGCTGCACGTCCGCCACGCTGCATTTTCTTCCAGTCCACACGCGCATGCCGCTCAAGTTCGGCGGCGAGACGGTGAGCTACGTCACCTGCGCGCGCGTGCGCGTGACGGTGCGGGACGCGCAGGGGCGCGAGGCCGAGGGCTGGGGTGAGACGCCGCTCTCGGTGACGTGGGTGTGGCCCAGCGCGTTGAGCTATGAGGCGCGGCACGAGGCGATGAAGGAGTTCTGCCGCCGGCTCGCGGTGGCGTGGGCGAAGTTCCCCGCCAGCGGGCATCCGATGGAGGTGGGCCATGACTTTCAGGAGCACGAGCTGCCGAAGCTGCTGGCTGAGTTCAACGCAGAACGCAGAACTCAAAACTCAGAACTGCCAGCGGAGCCAATGCCCTGGCTCGGCGCGCTGGTGTGCTGCTCGCTCTTCGACATCGCGGTGCATGACGCCTACGGCAACCTGCACGGCGTGCCCATCTACTCGACTTACACCGCGCCGTGGATGAGCCGCACGCTGGCGGACTTCCTCACCCCGGCAGCGGGCGCGGACGTGTCGTTCGCAGGCAAGTTCCCGGCGGACTTCTTCGTGGCGAAGCGGCCCGACCGCCTCCGCGCGTGGCACCTCGTGGGCGGCGTGGACCCGATTGACGCCAGCGAACTGACCGGCAAGGAGCCGAACGACGGCTACCCCGTGCTGCTGCGCGACTGGATTCAGCGCGATGGCTTGAAGTGCCTGAAAATCAAACTGCGCGGCACGGACGCGGCGTGGGACTACGCGCGCACGGTGAAGATTGGGCAGATGGCCATCGAGGAAGGCGTCGAGTGGCTCACGGCGGACTTCAACTGCACGGTCCACGAGCCGGCTTACGTGAACGAGATTCTGGACCGCCTGCGCGACGAGCAGCCGCGCATTTACGGGATGTTGCTCTACGTGGAGCAGCCGTTTCCCTACGACTTGGAGAAGCACCGCATTGACACGCACAGCGTCAGCGCGCGCAAACCGCTCTTCCTCGACGAGTCGGCGCACGATTGGAAGCACGTCGCGCTGGGCCGGGAGCTGGGCTGGACCGGTGTGGCGCTCAAGACCTGCAAGACGCAGACCGGCGCGCTGCTCTCTCTCTGCTGGGCGAAGGCCCACGGGATGACGTTGATGGTGCAGGACCTCACGAACCCGATGCTCGCGCAAATCCCCCATGTCCTCCTCGCCGCGCACGCCGGCACGATCATGGGTGTGGAGACCAACGCGATGCAGTTCTACCCCGAAGCCTCGCGGCGGGAGGCGGCGGTGCACCCCGGCCTCTACCAGCGGCGCGCCGGCGAGGTTGAATTAAGCACGCTGGGCGGCAGCGGCTTTGGCTATAGGCTGGAGAGGATGGAGGTGAGGTGAGGTGAGGAGAGGAGAAGATAGAGGATAGAAGATAGCGAATAGACACGACGCTCCCGCTCTCCTCTGCCCTCTATCCTCTATCCTCTATCCTCTCCTCTCCTCTCCTCAACAACGCCTTGATTGCCCTTGCCAAGGAATTTGGCCGCTCAGAAAGTCCGCGCATGAACCGCCTGCTTCGTCTGTCTCCGGGAATTTTCCTCCTTTCCGTCGTGTGTGTCGCGCTCACGGCTTGCACCAGCGTGGCGCAGAATGCGGAGAATGACACAGCGAAGGACGTTTCCCGCTACGAGACGGGCCGAAAGACTTTCGATGGGATCGGAAAGTATTATTTTGGCCGCGAGATTGCGCATTACATGACCCACCTCGCCGCGCCGTGGCTGGACCGCCCCGAGCGCGACCAGGAAGAACGGCCCGACCTCGTGATGGCTGCGCTTGCTCTCAAGCCCGGTGACGTGGTTGCTGACCGCGGCTGCGGCACCGGCTACTTCAGCTGGCGCATGGCCCGGGCAGTCGGTGCCAAGGGCGTCGTCTTTGGCGTCGAGATACAGCCGGAGATGCTCGACCACCTCGCCGTGAAGATGAAGGAGCGAGGCGTGACGAATGTCGTCGGCGTCCTGGGCACCGTCACGGACCCCAAGCTGCCCAAGCCCGTGGACCTCGTCATCATGGTGGATGTCTATCACGAGTTCGACCATCCCTACGAAATGATGTCAGCGGTGGCCCGGCAGTTGAAGCCCGGCGGGCGCGTGGCGTTCGTGGAGTATCGCGGCGAAGACCCCGAGGTGCCCATCAAACCGCTGCACAAGATGACCGAGGCCCAGGTGAAGAAGGAGATGACCGCGCAGCCGCTGGAATACTTGGAGACCATCCGCACGCTGCCGCGCCAGCACATCATCCTCTTCCGCAAGCGTGCGGAGCAGGGGAAACGATGAAGCATGAGCCATGACCTCCCCTTGGAGCTTGGAGCTTCGAGCTTGGAGTTTTATGCTCCAAGCGTGTTCCGTCCCTGCATTGACCTGCACGAAGGCAAAGTGAAGCAAATCGTCGGCGGCTCGCTGCAAGACAGCGGGGCGGGCTTGCGCACGAACTTCGTGAGCGAGCGGCCTGCGTCGTGGTTCGCGGAGCTCTACAAGCGCGACGCGCTGACCGGCGGGCACGTCATCCAGCTTGGCTCCGGCAACGAGGCGGCAGCGCGTGAAGCGCTCGCGGCCTTCCCCGGCGGACTGCATCTCGGCGGCGGCGTGAACCTCGACAACGCGCGTGGCTGGCTCGACGCCGGCGCGTCGCACGTCATCGTCACCTCGTGGGTCTTCCGAGATGGCCAGCTCGACTTCGACCGCGTGCGCGCGCTCGTGGCGGCGATTGGCAGGAAGCGGCTCGTGCTCGACCTGAGTTGCCGCCTGCGCGATGGCGAGTATTGGGTGGTGACGGACCGCTGGCAGAAGTTCACTGAGTTCAAGGTCAACGAAGACGCGCTCACGCGTCTCGCGGCGCATTGCGCGGAGTTCCTCATTCACGCCGTGGACGTGGAAGGGCTGTGCCAGGGCGTGGACTTGGAATTGGTGGAGCACCTCGCGCGCTGGTCTCCGATCCCGGTGACTTACGCTGGTGGCGCGCGGTCGCTGGCTGACTTGGAGGAAGTCACGTGGGCCAGCGGTGGTCGCGTGCACCTGACCATCGGCTCGGCGCTGGACATCTTCGGCGGCAGCGGCGTGCGCTACGAAGACGCGGTGGCGTTCAACCGGCGTTCGGCCTAAACAGGATTGTGCCTCACGCAAAGGACGCGAAGGGCGCAAAGGGAATTCCCCCTGTAGCGGCGCGGTGTGAGCGCCGATTCGGTATTTTCAAAATCTCGG
>JACRKB010000108.1 GCA_016235545.1 Verrucomicrobiota bacterium
ACTTTCCTGCAGACCGGACGCGAGTCGGTGCTTCGGGCTGAAAGCCCGGCATTCGCTAGCCTGGGGTGAAGCCCCAGGTCAACGAGGCCACGAGGAAGCCGAGCGCTGTAAGCGCGTCACCTTGGCAACCGGGCGGCGGCCTGGCGGGGCCACCTGGGGCTGCGTTCACTACGTTCACTCCACCCCAGGCTGACGAATGACGGGCTTTCAGCCCTGCCGACCCGGGTTGCAAGAAACTGAGATGCGCCCCACTGGGACTCTCGGTCGCAATCTTGACCGGAGCGATGGAGTGGAAAAGAGAGATGCGGGGCGAATCGGGCGAGCAAATTGCGGGGAGTTGAGGGGAGTTGATCTCCCTCACGCAAGCCGTCCCTTCACCCAGTTCACCACTGTCTCCACCATCGGCGCGGTGTGCTCGCCGGCGAAGACGTGGTTCGAGCCTTGAAGCGCGACGAACTTCACGTCGCTGCCCGCGCGGATGAGGATGTCCTTCGAGTCCTGGATGGGCACCACGTCGTCCTCCGTGCCGTGGACGAGCAGCCACGGGACTTTGACCTTCGGCGCGGCGTCCAGCACCGTGCCGATTTGTGTGAGGTCGTCCATGTAGGCTTGCGAGAGCGGGCATGACTCCTCGTCCCACATGAAGCCCGCGCCCGGCTTCACCGTGCCGAACTCGCGGTGCGCGAATGCCGCCGTGCGCACCATGCCCGAGAGGGACACGAGCCAGCGGATGCGCGGGTCCTGGCTGGCGCGCAGCACTCCCACCGCGCCGCCCATGCTGTGGCCGATGTAGCACACGTTCCATCCCGCGTAGGCGTCCAGCACGGAGCCGAGGTCGGCGACTTCCTTGGAAATGGTCGCGTCCACGAAGCGCCCGCCGGACGCACCGTTGCCAGTGAAGGAGAGGCGCAGCGCGTTGAGGCCGGCGGCGGCGAGGGCATCGGCCAGCGTGACGATGAAGGGCCGGTCCTTGTTGCCGGTCACGCCGTGGCCGAGGATGACGAGGTTTTTCGAGTTCGCGTCACCCTGGTGGAAGGAGTGGTCGATGCGCTCGCCGTGGAAGTTTTTGATTTCGCCAAACATGGTGGGCGCGTTTCTAGCCCCGTGGCGGCGAAGCGGCAAACGCAAAGTGGGACAGAGCGTCAGGGCACCGGCTTGATTTGGACCTTCCGCACCACCGTCGTCGTCTGGTAGGTGGCGATGCCCAGCGGGGCCGAGCTTTCGATTTCGCCGAATCTCATCGAGATGCGGCGGTCCTTCAGGTCAGTGTCCACAACCTTGTCGTCGTCCACCCAAGCCTCCAGCTTGGCGGGCGTCACCTTCATGCGGATGCGGAACCACTTGTCCTTGTCGTAGCCGAGGAACTTGGTGGTGTCGTTCTCGGAGGCGTCCAGGCCGTCAATGCTGGAGATGCCGGTGGTCGCGCCGCCCCAGCCTCCAAGCACAAGCGTGGCGTGCGACTCGCCCACGGGAAAAGTGAGGCCGACGAAGAAGTCGCTGCCCTGCACTTTGAGCGCCTCCAGCGAAATCTCAAAATTCGTCTTGGGCACCGGGTTGGTGAAGGTGATGCCGCTGAGGGATTGCCCGGCCTCGATGAGGATGACGGGGCCTTGTCCGCGGAAGTTGGGCTCCACCCTGACCTCCCCCGCGCCGGCGAACCCGGAGTCTTTCCAGCCGACGAGCGTCCTGCCATCAAAGAGGTTCTTCGCGGCACCGGTGGCGGCAGGCTTGGTGGCGGCGGCCGGGGCGGCGGCGGGTTTGTCCTTGCAGCAGGCGCAGTCAGTGGAACTGCATCCGGTGAGCAGCGAGGCGCACAGCACCACGGCGAGAATCAAGGAGGTTTTCAGCGGAGTCTTCATCCTAGTTTCAGCAGTTGATTACAAACGCAAAAGCGCGAGGTCCCAGGGCCGCAAAGCGAAGCGACACCGCTCGCTCAGCGCCTTTGCGCCTTTGCGTCCTTGAGTCGAAGCGGGGGGCCGGGTTCATCATTGCAGGCGGGTGGTTGAACCGGCTCGATTTCAGTGTGCGGTCGCCTTTTCGGAGCCGAGGCCGGTGTTCGCTCGCACCGTCAGCTCGGCGAACTTCGTCTCGCTCCTGCGGTCGTTGCTCATCAGCGTGGCAATGAAAGCGGCGAGGAAGCCCAGCGGAATGCTGACGATGCCGGGGTTCTTCAGCGGGAACCACGGCGCGGCATGGATAAGCCCCTTGCCGCTCGGGTCCATGACGCTCGGGCTGAGAATAATGAGGACGATGCTGCCGACAAGGCCGACGCCAAGGCCCCAGACCGCGCCATCCGTGTTGAAGCGCTTCCAGAAGAGCGAGAGCACGATGACCGGCAGGTTCGCGCTCGCCGCGACGGCGAAGGCGAGGCCGACGAGGAACGCGACGTTGATGGTCTGCAACTTGATGGCGAGAAAGATGGCCACCGCGCCCACGACGAACGCGGCGATGCGGGCCACGCGGACTTCCTCCCCGGGCGCGCGCTCGGTGCCGTGATGCAGGACGTTCGTGTAGAAGTCGTGCGCGAAGCTGGTGCTGGCGCTGATGGTCAGGCCTGCAACTACTGCGAGGATGGTCGCGAAAGCCACGGCGCTGATAAAGGCGAAGAAAATTTCTCCGCCGAGAGCCTTGGCCAGCAATGGCGCGCTCATGTTCTCCACGCTGATGTTGGCCGGCGTGAGAATCGTCGCCGCGCCGAAGCCCAGGAAGGTGGTCATGATGTAGAACGCACCGATGATGGCCATCGCCCACACGACGCTGATGCGCGCGGTCTTCGCGTCCGGCACGGTGTAAAAGCGCACGAGGACGTGCGGCAGTCCCGCCGTGCCGAAGACGAGCGCAAGGCCGAGCGAGATGAGATCAACCGGCCCCCAGCCTTTCGTAACTTCGAGGCCAAAGATGAGGCCGGGCTTGAGGAAGTCCTTGTGAACAATGACGCCGTCCGGGCCGGCCACGGGGACTTTGCCGACTGCCTCGAAGAACTTCACGAAGCTGTAATCGAAGTGTTTCAGCACGAGCACGCTGAGGAAGAGCGAGCCGCTCATGAGCAGGATGGCCTTGATGATTTGCACCCAGGTCGTCGCCAGCATCCCGCCGAAGACGACATAAACAATCATCAGCACGCCGACACCGGCGACCGCGGCCTCGTAGCCGACGCCGGGCAGGAGGAGCTTCACCAGCGCGCCCGCGCCGACCATTTGCGCAATCATGTAGAAGGTGGAGACGGTGAGAGTGGAGAGCGCGGCCATCGCGCGCACGGGACGCGGCGAGAGGCGGTAGGCGAGCACGTCGGCCATGGTGTATTTGCCCGCGTTGCGCAGCGGCTCGGCGACGACGAGCAGCACGGTGAGATACGCGACGAGCCAGCCGACGGAATACATGAAGCCGTCGTAGCCCTTGAAGGCAATCATCCCCGCAATGCCCAGAAAGCTCGCGGCGCTCATGTAGTCGCCGGCGACGGCGAGGCCGTTCTGCCACGCGGTGATGCCGCGCCCCGCGGCGAAATAGTTGCTCGCGCCGGTGGATTTGCGCGCGGACCAGTAGGTGATGCCCAGCGTGACGAGGACGAAGCCGAGAAACATCCCCAGCGCGGGCGTGAAGTGAAAGCCGCTCGGGACGGGCGCGCCGCTCGCGGCAGCGGCAAGGATGAGGTTCATTTCGACTGTCCCCCCTTGGGCGTGCCGAGTTGCGCGATGATGGCGTTCGCCTGGTCATCGAACTTCGCCGCCTTGCGCAGATAGACAAACGCCACAGCCCACGCCATGAAGAACTGCGACAGCGCGAAGACGTAGGCGAGGTTCACCGGCCCGATGCGCTTCTCCATCAGCTCAGGGAACCAGCCGACGAGCACGGGCAGCGCGAAGTAATACACCACGAAGAACAGGGACGCCGGCACGATGAAGGCGGCCTTCGCCTTCAGCAGCGCGCCGAACTCCGGCATGGCCGCGACGCGGTCCCAGTCCACCACATCCACATCCTCGTCGGCAGTCTGCTCGTGCGCGGGTGGCGGGCTGGAGTGGCCGAGCCGCGCAACATCCGTCTCCGCGCCGACGGCGGCTGTCAGGTCGCGATCTGGATTTGGTTTGTCAGGCATAGCAGTTGGTGAAACGCGCGACAGGATGGGAAAGGACCGATGACAGGTCAAGGCGCGAGGCCAAGAGATTTCATCCGGACCGATTCCTTTGGAGCCGCAACCCCGCTGGGGCCGAGGGCGCGTGCTGCTTCGCAGCCGGGAGAATTGACCTTGGTCCAGAGCCACCTGCACGAAAGTGAGATGTGCCCGATGCACCCCCCATGAACGAATGCTTGTCCAACGGGACGATGTTTGCTTTTCTGGTGGTGTGTTTGAGTTGCGGCAGCTCTACGGGAAGTGCTTGCCGCACTCACGCTAAAAACGGAAAGGTCACATGAAATTGAGCGATGAAGGAAGAGGAGGCTTCACCCTTATCGAGGTCATGATTATCTCGGGAATCGTCGGCCTCGTCGCGATCATCGCCGTCCCGAATCTCATCCGCGCACGCCTGACCGCGCAGAAAAGCTCCTGCATTGCCAATCTCAAGCAGATTGACGGCGCCATGAACCAGTGGGCGGTTGAAACCAAAAAGTCCCCGACGGACACCTACTCGCTGACTGATGCGACCTTGCTTGGTTACATCAAAGGCTCATCCCTGCCCATCTGCCCCGGCGGCGGCACTTACAGCCCGGGGGTGAACATGACCGCCTCGCCAACCTGCAACCAGTCCAGCATCGGCCACACTCTCTGAAGCGCGGAGCGAACCGCCCCGGCCCGCCCATCGTGGCGGGCTTTCCTTTTCAAGTTCTCAGCGGAACGGTTCTTCAGCCACGGATGGCTGGCTCACTCGCATGGCTGGCTCAGACATCCGCCTCCAACTGCCACGTCGCACGCAGCCCTTGCGGCGAGCGGCCGCGGTCACGCAGCGTCCGCAGGCTCAACGAATCGTGACGCTTGGCCAGCCGCACGCCGCGTTCATCCGTCATCAGCGGACAGTGGAAAAAATCCGGCGCCGCGATGCCCAGCGCTTCGTAGAGCAGAATCTGTCGGGCCGTGCTGGCCAGCAAGTCCGCGCCCCGGACGACTTCGGTGATGCCCATCGCCGCGTCGTCCACCACCACGGCAAGCTGGTAGGCGGGCAGGTCATCATTCCGCCAGACGACGAAGTCGCCGAAATCCACCCCAGCCACAAACGTCTGCGGGCCGAGCTGGCCGTCGTGAAACCGGACTGCGCGCCCGTGCGGCACGCGGAAGCGCCAGGAGGGAGAAGGTTCTGAGTCCGGAGTTTTGAGTTCAGAGTTGTCGTGCGCTCGAAGCCCCAACTCGGAACTCCGAACTCGGAACTCCGAACTGTTCCTGCAAGTGCCTGGATAGACCGGCTCGTCATCGCCTTGGTGCGGTGCTTGCAGGGCGCGCAGCACGTCCTGCCGCGAGCAGGTGCAGGGGTAGAGGAAACCAGCTTTGTGGAGCTGCTCGAACGCGGCGCGATAGAGCGGCGTCCGCTCGCTTTGCGTGTAGGGCGCGTGCGGCCCGCCCATGTCCGGGCCTTCCTGCCACTCGAAGCCGAACCAGCGCAGGTCCTCCATCATCGCAGTCACGAACTCCAGTTTGCAGCGCTGGCGGTCGAGGTCCTCGTTTCGCAGGAGAAGCGTGCCGCCGTGCTCCCTCGCGCGCTCCTGCGCGGTCCAGAACGTGCGCGCGTGGCCGAGGTGCAGGTGGCCGGTGGGCGAGGGCGCGAGCCGGCCACGATAGGTGCGCGAAGAGTTTATGCGACCTCCTCCGCATGCTGCGCCAGCGCGTCCGCCATGCCGGGCAGGCGGAAGGACAGGAGCCGTTGCACCTTCGTGCAGTCCATCGAGCAGTCCGGCGGGCGCGGTGGGCCTTGGTAATTCCTCACGCTGTCCGGCTGGATTCTTCCGGGCAACGCGGGCCAGTGAGGGAGTAGAAGGGTAGCAATTTCCCAGCGGGAGAGGCGGTCTGCCCCGCAGAGGTGGAACAGGCCGGCCGCGCGATGGCCCAGCAGCTCCCACATCGCCCGGGCGGTGACAGGCGCGGCAGTGGGGCAGCGGAACTCGTCAGTGAAGAGGGAGAAGCTTTTCCCCGCCGCGAGGTCAGCGCGCAGCATCTCATTGAAGGCGCGGTTGCCAGCCGGAGACCTGCCGAAGTTCAGCGAGAGCCGCAGCACGGTATGGCGTGGGTTCGCCAGCACGATCTGTTCAGCGGCGACTTTCGTCTCGGCATACACGCTCAACGGATTGGGGGCATCGGCCTCGGTGTAGTTGCCACGCGTGCCGTCGAAGACGAGGTCGGAGGAGCAGAAGTAGAGCGGAATTTCAGCGGCGAGTTCAGCCAGGCAGCGGGCGGCATCGACATTCACTTTGCGGGCCATCTCGGGGTCGCGCTGACAGGCCGGCGGATGAGCCATGGCGGCGCAGTGGATGATTGCGGTGGGCCGGTCAGCTTCAAACCGCTCGCGGACCGCTGCGAAGTCGGTGAGGTCGAGTTCCGACCGCCGCAGCCCGACGACCTGACAGCCGGGTGCGAACTGCGGCGCGGTCTTGAGGAGGTAGCTGCCGAGCAGACCGCCGGCTCCGGTGATCCAGACACACGGCACGTTCATCTCAGCGGCGACGTTTGGGCCGGGCCTTTGCCAAATCCATCAACCGCCCCGGCTCGTTCGGAACACCCGGCGCATCGCTAAACCTCTTGGTCAGGTCACCGTAGGCATCAATCCGCCGGTCGCGCAGGAAGGGCCAGTGCGTGCGGGTCACGTCCACCTTCGCGAGGTCAATCGGGACGAGTAGGTTTTCCTCTTTGTCCACGCTGGCCTTGGCGAGGATTTGACCACTCGTGCCGGCCACGAAGCTCTGTCCCCAAAACTCGAGGCCGTCACCGCCGATGGGCTGCTCCAGGCCGATGCGGTTCGCGACGGCAACGTAGCAGCCGTTGGCGACAGCGTGGCTGCGCTGGATGGTTTCCCAAGCTCCGTGCTGGTTCGCGCCGTATTCCGCCTTCTCGCTCGGGTGCCAGCCGATGGCGGTCGGGTAGAAGAGAATTTCCGCGCCCTGCATCGCGGTGAGGCGGGCGGCCTCGGGATACCACTGGTCCCAACAGATGAGGACGCCGATCTTCGCGTAGCGCGTCTGCCAGGCGCGGAAGCCGAGGTCGCCGGGGGTGAAGTAAAATTTCTCGTAGAAGAGCGGGTCGTCCGGGATGTGCATCTTCCGGTAGATGCCCAGCATTGAGCCGTCCGCGTCAATGATGGCGGCTGTGTTGTGGTAGAGGCCGGAGGCGCGCTTCTCGAAGAGCGAGGCGATGATGACGACCTTGTGTTTCCGCGCCAGCTTGCAAAAGGCGTCGGTGCTCGGGCCGGGGATGGGTTCGGCGAGCTTGAAGTTCGCGTGGTCCTCGCTCTGGCAGAAATACTGCGAGCGGAAAAGCTCCTGCGTGCTGATGATTTGCGCGCCCGCCTTCGCGCAGCGCTCCACTTGGGCGAGGGTCTTGCGAAGGTTCCCGGCGGGGTTGGCGGAACAACTGGTTTGAACCAGACCGAGCGTGACGGTCGAATCGGAGCGCGAACGCTTCATGAGCGGCTAAATCTTCGCGACCCGCACTGCGCGGTCGATGCGAACCGTGTTGCCCTTGGTGTTCTGAATCTGCTTGGGGTCCAACTGGCCGAAGAGCTGCCGGATGAAGCGGCCCATCGTCTCGTTCGTGGGGCCGTAGCCAGCGTGGTAGATGTAGTGCTCCAAGTCGTGCAGCACCTCGTCCGCGTTCGCGTAGCGGCGGCTCAGTTCGCGCTCCAGGCACTTGTGCAAAACCTTGTTCAAGGTCTCATCAATGCGCGGGTCCAACGTCCGGAAGTCGGGGATGCCCATGTTCTGCACGCGCTCGCGCGACTCCGTCATGCTCGCGCCCTTGAAGATGTTGTGACCGAGGAGCAGTTGCGCCAGCACGATGCCCACGGAGAAAATGTCCGAACGCTTGTCGGTGATCTGGAAGTTCGACTGCTCGGGGCTCATGTAGTCCACCTTGCCGGCGACGACCTCTCCCTCCTGATCCTGCAACAACCCGCGCGCCTTCGCGATGCCGAAGTCGGTGATCTTCACGTCGCCCTCGAAGGCGATCATCACGTTCTTCAGATTGATGTCGCGATGCACGATGCCCAGCGGCTTGCCGTCCTTGTCGGCCTTGGCATGGGCGTAGGCGAGACCGCGCGCAATCCGGCTGGCGATGAAGACCGCAAGCTCCTTGGGCAACTGCCGGTTCTGCTCGGCGCATTTCACCATGAACTGCTCGACGTTCGCGCCGCGGATCATCTCCATCGCGATGAAGAACATTCCGTCCGTCTCGCCCAGGTGGTAGGTCTGGACGATGTTGGTGTGGATGAGGTCGGCGACGAGCTTGGCCTCGCCGATGAAATTCTCGATGAAGAGCTTCTGGTTCGCGTAGCTCTGTCGGATGACCTTGATGGCCACGCGCTTGATGAAGCCGCTGGCCCCGTGCTGCTCCGCCTCATAGACCACCCCCATGCCGCCCTCGAAAATCTTGTTAACGATTTTGTAGCGAACCGGACATTGGATGCTGAACAGCCCTAGCACGCGCAAACGACACTGAAAATCGGGCTGCCAGTCAAGCTCCGACCCTCTTTGCGAGGTGATTTCCAGCTACAGAAAACCCTCACCATCAGGGTCAACGGTCCGGGCCCTCATTCCAGCGTTACCTTGCTGCCCAGCTTCAGCAGGTCCAACCCAACCTTGTCCACATCGAACTTGCCCGCCATCGCGTCGCCGTAGTTGGCGAGGACCACGACGCCGGTTTGCTGCGCGCGATTGAAGCCGATGAAGCTGACGTAGCCGCCCGTGCCGCCATTGTGCCAGTAAATTTCCAGCCCGCCCTGCAACGTCACCTCCCGTTGCCAGCCGAGCGGCAGGCTGCCCGCGTCGCCGACCTTTTGCACCACGCGTGCGCGGGCCAGCGATCGGCCCACAGAGGTCTCCTCGCTCGCGAGATTCGCCTCGATGAACGCCAGCATGTCACCGGCATTCGAGCGGAAAGCCCCGGCAGATGCGAAGACATCGAAGTCCCAGCCCGGAACCTCCTCGCCCTTGGGTGAATGCCCGCGTGTGAGCCGCGCACGCTGTGAGTCACTCAAGCGAATCACCGTGTTCGTCATGCCCAGCGGCTCCAGGAGCGCATCACGCACCAATTGCTCGTAAGGCTTTTCCGCCTTGAGCGAGAGCAGGTGGCCGAGCAAGGCGAACCCGACGTTCGAGTAATCCATCAACCGTCCCGCCGGATTATTCGCCTTCGCACCGGAGAGGAACTGGTAGAGCTGCCCGGCATCGTATTTCGCGTAGGGATTCGCGAGACTGGCCTCGGATGTGTCCAAGTTCCCCGGCAGACGCGGCAGGCCGGACGTGTGAGTCGCGAGGTGCAGCAACGTGACCGGCTCCAACCCCTGCGGGAGCGCCACCTTCTCCGGCAACGACTCGCGCAACGTGTCGGTCTGCTTCACTTTCCCGTCCAGTTCGAGTCGCGCCAGCGCGATGGCGGTGAAGACCTTCGTGACAGAGCCGATTTCGAACAGCGTCCGCTCGTCCGGCGGCGCGGACTCTGTCGCGCTCACCTGCCCAAAGCCCAGAACAGCGCGCTTGCCCCGCTGAGTGACGCCGATGACCAGCGCGGCATTCTTGCGGTTCGAGACATAGCCCTCGCCCATCTTCACCGCGCGCTGCTTGAGGTCGCGCGTGTCGGTGAGCTTGTCCCACTTGCGCTTCTCGTGGACGACGTAGGTGATGAGTCCGCCGAACAGCAGCACCAGCAGCAGCAGCACGCCGACGCCAATTTTCAGGGCCAGCCAGAAGAATTTCCGCGACGGGTCATCTTGCATTCGTGCCCGATGCAACCCCGTGCGGGCCTGTGGCTCAAGGGAAATTCAGCCCGGTGAAACAGGAGATCCCGGCAGAAGCCGGGGCTAATGAGTGTGTGCTGCGCCGGCGCAAACAACTGAGATGCACCCTTGAAACGGGCGCATCTCAGTTTCTAGCGACGCAGTGGCTGTTCCGCTCCTGCTCGTAATCCTGAGCCTAATCCTGCTCACCCTGCCC
>JACRKB010000101.1 GCA_016235545.1 Verrucomicrobiota bacterium
CTGGGTTGTGTGTTCATGCAAGCGGCGGTGTGCCCGTTGCGGCCACGCCGCGCAACCCTTCATGGCATCTAACCCGGCCATCGCATCACTGTTGCAATCCAGCGTCCTCGTGGGCCGGGTCGCTGAGCTTGGGTCGTTAGGCATCAACCCTGCTTTTGCTATGCCCACCAATTTCCCGGAAGTTTTCTCTGCGCTACGAAACATCCTCAGGCGCCATGCTGGCAGGCTCGTAGTCACGGAAGACACTGCGAGTTGTTACCGTTTGGAAGGCGGAAGGCATCCGACACACAAGAAGCCATTTCCGATTGCGTGGGTGACCGTTGGGAAAGCTTATGTGAGTTTTCATCATATGGGCGTGTATGCTCGGCCAGACTTACTCAAGGGCATGTCGAAGGGTCTGAAGGCGCGGATGCAAGGCAAGTCATGCTTCAATTTCACTTCAATCGATCCGGCACTATTTGCGGAGCTTGAGGATCTGACGGTTCGAGGCTTTGATGCACTCCGAAACGCGCCATTCATGAAATGACTTTTTTCATTCCAAACCGGCCTAACCAGGCACAGCAACGAACCCGACCATCGCGCCGCTGTTGCAATTCACGCGTCTCGTGGGCCGGGTCGCGGAGCTTGGGTCGTTAGTCGGCGTCCAAGCGCCTCACTCGTAGCGCAGGGACTCGACGGGGTCGAGGTTCGCGGCCTTGATGGCGGGGTAGGTGCCGAAGACGATGCCCACCACGGAGCAGATGGCCAGGCCGATGATGGCCCAGTCCACGGGGAAGACGGGCGGGAGCTTGAGGTAATACGCGCCGAGGTTGCCGCCCGCGATGCCCAGCGCGACGCCGATGAGGCCGCCGACTTCGCAGATGACGACGGCTTCCATGATGAACTGCGTGAGGATGTTCCGCTTCTTCGCGCCCACCGCGCGGCGGATGCCTATCTCGAGCGTCCTCTCGGTCACGGAGACGAGCATGATGTTCATGATGCCCACGCCGGCGGCGAGCAACGCGATGCTGCTGACCACCGCCACGCCCGCGCGCACGGCGAGGGTGAGGTCGCGGAACTGCGCGATGAGGGAGTCGTTCGAGGAGATTTCAAAGTCGTCGGCCTCGCCGGGCGGGACTTTGCGGACCTTGCGCAGGACGCCGCGCACTTGCTCGACGGTGTCCTCCATGTCGGCCTGGCTGTGCGCTTGCACGTAGAGGGCGAGGCTGCGCCATTGCTGTCCGCCGAAGCGGTTCAAGCTGGTGGTGATGGGGATGAGAATAAAATTGTCCTGCGGCTGTCCGCCGAAGCCGCCCTTGGGTTCGAGCCAGCCGATGACCTGGTAGTTCACGCCCATGAACTTGATGCTCTCGCCGAGCGCCGAGCCTTGGGGGAAAAGTTTCTTCATCACGGTGTTGCCCAGCACGCAGACGTTGCGCGAGCTGTCGAGGTCGCCGGGGAGCAGCGAGCGGCCGGCCTCGACAATCCAGTTGCGCGCGAGGAAGGCCTCGGGCGTCGCGCCGATGCAGCCGACGTCGGGGTTGGTGGTCTCGAAGCGCGAGGCCATCTCGCCGTTCGCCATGAACGCCTCCGCCGCAACGCTGCGGGCGCGCGTGGCCTGGTCGCGGAGGGCCTGCCAGTGCGCGAGGGTGAAGGTCTTCCGTCGCCGGAACTTCTCCCAACCGGACGGGCCCTCGAAGTTCATCGCCGGCCACTTCTCGATGGTGAATGTGTTCGCGCCCAGCCCGCTCAACTCGCCCTCGATGTTCTGCTGGAGGCCGCGCATGGTGGTCATCACGAGGATGATGCTGAACACGCCGACGGTGACGCCGACGAGTGTGAGCGCTGAGCGGAGCTTATGCGCGGCGAGCGCGGCCATCGCCATGACGAAGCTTTCCACCACCTCGGCACGGAGGAGGGTGAAGGCGGAGGGACGTGGGCGCGGGGTCATGGAAAACCTCGCCAAGGAAGAGGGGGATTAAGAGTAAGATTACGATTAAGAGCACGAGGGGCTGCCGTGTTCTTAGTCTTAATCGTAATCTTAATCCTGCTCTTCATCATTCTGCTCGGAGCGCATCCACCGGGTTCATCTTCGACGCCCGCCATGCTGGGAGAAAACCAGCGATGACGCCCGTCGCGACCGACACGAGCAGCGCGATGCCCACGAGCGACGCGGACAGCACGGCGGGCATGAAGCGGTCCATGACGAGCGTGATGGGATAGGCGATGGCCAAGCCGATGAGGCCGCCCAGCAGGCAAATCATCGCAGCCTCGATGAGGAACTGCGTGAGGATGGCGCGGCGCTTCGCGCCAATGGCCTTGCGGATGCCAATCTCGCGCGTCCGCTCGGCTACGGTCACGAACATGATGTTCATGATGCCGATGCCGCCGACGAACAGCGACAGGCTCGTGATGAACAGCCCCGCGCCCGCGAGCACGGTGTTCATGCGCTCGAAGGTCTTGATGAACGCGCCCTGCTCGTTGATGGCGAAGTCGTCGGGCTCGCCGGGCGCGAGGCGGCGGATTTTGCGCATGATGCCGCGGATTTCCTCGCGGGCCTCGTCGAGCTCTTTCAGGTCCCGCACCTTGATGCGCACCATGACGGGCGGGCGGTAGGCGATGAGGTCGGAAACCAGCTTCGTGACTGGCACGAGCACCTGGTTGTCGAGGCTTTGCATGCCGAGGAACTTGCCGCGCTTCTCCAGCACGCCGACGATTTCGAGATTGCTCCCCTCGATGCGGACTTTCTTCCCGAGCGGCGACTCGAACGGGAAGAAGCTCGCCGCGAGGTCCGCGCCTACCACGCACACGGGGCGCCCGCCGTCCACCTCCGCCGCCGAGAGGAAACGGCCTTCCTTGAGCACCAGCCCGCCGACTTCGACGCCGCCCTCGGTGGTGCCGTTGACGAGGACACCGGACGCAGAGCGGTCGCGGTAGCGCACGGTCGCGAGCCGGTTCACGTCAATCGAGGTCGCGCGGGCGAAGGTGGCCTGGCGGATGAGCGCGCGCGCGTCGGCAAGGAGAATGGGGCGGCGGTTGCGGGTCTTCCACCACGGCTCGTCGCTGAACCACGCCCACGGCGCGACGAAGAGGACATCCGTGCCGATGGCGGAGATGCTCTTGATGAACGCGGCATTCAAGCCCGCCAGCGCCGTGCCCATGAGCGTGACAGTCACGATGCCAATGACAATGCCGAGCGTGGTGAGCGCGGAGCGAAGCTTGTTCGCGCGAAGCGAATCCCACGCGATGAGCAGGCCCTCGCGGAGTTCGGAGAGGAAGTTCATACAGTGGCAACCGAACGCAGCACACCTCTGCTCTTACTCGTAATCTTAATCTTACTCTTACTCCTCTTCGCCCCACCCTCGCAGGGAGGAGCAGGATTAAGATTAAGATTACGAGCAAGAGTAAGAGCCGAAGTCATGGCCGGTTCACCCTTTCATCACTCGCGATGTTCCCATCCAGAATCCGCACCACGCGGCGGGCGTGGAGCGCGACCTTCTCCTCGTGCGTGACGACGATGATGGTGTTGCCCCTGCTCGCGAGCTGGTCGAAGAGCGCGAGGATCTCCACGCCGGTCTTGGAGTCGAGGTTACCCGTCGGCTCATCGGCGAGGAGGATGGACGGGGTGTTGACCAGCGCGCGGGCGACGGCGACGCGCTGGCGCTGGCCGCCGGAGAGTTCGTTGGGCTGATGGTCCACGCGGTCGGCGAGACCTACGGCGGTGAGCGCAGCCATCGCCTTCTCGCGCCGTTCGTCGGCCGTGACGCCGGCATAGACCATCGGCAACTCGACGTTGCGGAGCGCGGTGGCACGGGCGAGGAGGTTGAAGGTCTGGAAGACGAAGCCGATTTCGCGGTTACGGATTTCGGCCAGCTCGTTGTCGTCCATGTGGCTCACGTCGGTGCCGTTCAACTCGTAGGTGCCGCTGGTGGGCGTGTCGAGGCAGCCGAGGAGATTCATCATGGTGGACTTGCCCGAGCCGCTCGGCCCCATGATGGCGACGTATTCGCCGCGCTCGATGGAGAGCGAGACGCCGCGCAACGCGTGGACCGTCTCGGCGGCCATCTGGTAGCTGCGCCAGATGTCTTGGAGGCGGATGAGGGGCACGGGAGGGGGGAGCGGCTAGCTGAAAGGAACGACCTCGGGCGAAAGCGTGCTGCGTGCTGCGTGTTCCGTGAGTTGCTCCAGACGCGCTCGAACTAAGTCACGCAACACGCAATACGGAACACGCTGCACCGAAAGGTTTTTGGCTCCCGTCGTCATTTGGCATCCGTCGCCGGCTTCTTCTCATTGTCCACCTTCACCTTCTTGCCATCTTCCAGTTCGCGGTTGATGGCTTTGAAGCCGCCGGAGATGACTTCCGCGTTCTCGGCCACGCCTTCGATGATTTCCACGTAGCTGTCGTCGCTGATGCCGCGCTTGACGGGGACTTGCTTCACGGTTTCGCCGTCGCGCTGGAAGATGACTTCAATGGGCTTGGGCGGCTCGTCCTTCTTCTTGCCAGCGGGCCCGCCCTTGTCGCCGTTGCCGTAGGCTTCCTTCGCGTCGGCCTTCGCGGCTTTGTCGTCTTTGACAGCCGAGCCTTTCGGCAGCCGGGTGGTCACGCTCTGGATTGGCACGCACAAGACGTTCGTCCGGTAGCGCGTCTCGACCTCGGCGGTCACGCTCATGCCGGGGCGGAAAATCTCCTTGTCCTTCACGCGGATGCGAACCTCGAACTTCGTCGCCTCCTGCTGTGTGCCGAGGCCGGTGGCTTTCGCGGTGTTCGCAATCTCCGTCACCTCGCCGGCGAACTTCCGGTCGCGGAAGGAGTCCAGTTCCAACCGCGCGACTTGCCCGACCTTGATGAGCACCACGTCCACCTCGCCGATGTCCACGCGCGCCTCCATCGTGTCGAGGTCGGCGATGGTCATCACGTCGGTGCCGGCCATCGTGGCGGTGCCGACGACGCGCTCGCCCTTCTGTGAGTTGAGCTTGCTGATGGTGCCGGCGAGCGGGGAGTAAATCGTCGTCTTCGCGATGTCATCGAGCGAACGGTCCAGCGCGGCTTTGGCGACTTCGGTCTGGTGGCGCGCGGACTTCACCTGCGCCTGCGTGACCTCGTAACCGGTCTTCGCCTCCTGATACTGCGACTCGGAGAGCAGCTTGCCGTCGAAGAGCTTCTTGTTCCGCTCGAACTCCAGCCTGGCCTTCTCCTGGTTCGCAAGCGCGAGCGTGAGGCCGGCTTGCGAGGACTTGAAACTGGCGTCGGCGGAGTTGGTGTTGGCGATGTAGAAGTCGGGTTTGATTTTCAAGAGCAAGTCGCCCTTCTGCACGCGCTGGCCTTCCTTCACGGGCAGGTCGGTGATTTCACCGCTGACCTCGGGGCTGATTTTGACGAGCGTGACCGGCTGGATTTTTCCGGTGGCGACGACGACCTCGGTGAGGTTGCGGCGCGCGACCTTCTCGGTCTGCACGGTGATGAAGACCACCTTGTTCTTGTTGAACCACCACCAGCCTCCACCGCCGGCACCGCCGAGAAGCACGAGAACAAGGAACCATCGCAAGCCGGAGCTGCGTTTGGGTTTGGGGGGCGCGGACATAGAATCAAGACACTGCGACGGGCGGAGAGTTTCACGGAAGAGCAGTGAAGTTCAACTGGGGAAACGATGGGAGCGCGGCGTCCACGCCGCATAAGGCTGCTACGGGATAAGCCTGCCCGGACACCTTCGACCCACGCACGTTTCTGCGGCCTGAGGGCCGCGCTCCCTCAAATCTCCACCTGCATGCCCAACTCGACGACGCGATTCGCGGGCAGGCCGAAGTAGCTCGTGGCCGTCTGCGCGTTGCGGGCCAGCACGGCGAAGAGCCACTTGCGCCAGCGCGACATCCGGGCCTTGCCGGTGTCGAGGACGGTCTCGCGGCTGAGGAAGAAGGTCGTCTTGGCAATCTCCAGCGGACCGCCGGAGAGCGTGCAGGTTTGCAGGAGCTTGAGCACGTCCGGCTCCTCCATGAAGCCGTAGTGGCCGACGACGCGCTGGAAGCCGCAAGGCAGTTGCTCGACCTGCACGCGCTCGGCCTCGGGGACGTGCGGGACTTCGTCGGTGACGATGGTGAGGAGGATGTTGCGCGCGTGGAGGACTTTGTTGTGCTTGAGATTGTGGAGCAGCGCGACGGGCGTGCCGGTGGGATTGCCAGCCATGAAGACGGCGGTGCCGGGCACGCGCTGTGGCGGATTCACCTCGATGTCGGCGAAGAACAAGTCGCGCGGCAGCGTGGCATTCTGCATCCGCTCCCAGACGAGGCGGCGGCCCGTCTTCCACGTCGCCATGATGGCGAAGATGAGCGCGCCAGCCACGAGCGGGAACCAGCCACCGTGCGCAATCTTGAGCGCATTGGAGCCGAAGAACGCCAGTTCGACTGCGAAGAATAGGCAGCACACAGCGACAGCCTTGAGGCGCGTCCAGCCCCACATCCGGCGCGCGGCGAAGTAGAAGAGCATCGTGGTGACGAGCATCGTGAGCGTGACAGCGATGCCGTAGGCGGCGGCGAGGTTCGACGAGGTCTTGAAGCCCAGCACGAGGCCGATGCACGCGAGCATGAGCGACCAGTTGACGTGCGGCATATAGATTTGCCCGCGCTCGTCGCGGCTCGTGTGGCGAATGTGCATGCGCGGCAGGTAGCCAAGCTGGATGGCCTGCATGGTGAGCGAATACGCACCTGAGATGAGCGCCTGCGACGCGATGACCGCGGCCGCCGTGGACAGCGCGACCAGCGGGAGGAGCATCCACTTCGGCGCGAGGAGGTAGAAGGGATTCTCGGCAGCGGCAGGATTCGTGAGCAGCAGCGCGCCCTGGCCGAGGTAGTTGATGAACAGCGCGGGCAGCACAAGCCCGAACCACGCGAGCCGGATGGGCTTGATTCCGAAGTGCCCCATGTCCGCGTAGAGCGCCTCGCCGCCGGTGACGACTAGGAAGACGGAGCCGATGACGACGAAGCCCTGATGCCCGGCGGTCATCAGGAAGTTCAGCCCGTGCAACGGGTTGATGGCGGCGATGACACTGGGCTTCTCTATGATGCCCTTGATGCCCAGCACCGTGAGCACAATGAACCACACCACCATCACGGGGCCAAACAATGCGCCGACGCGCCCGGTGCCGATTCGTTGGATGCTGAACAGCCCGACGAGCACCGCCACCGTGATGGGCAGGATGAAGTCGTTGAAGGCCGTCGTCGCAACGCTCAGTCCTTCCACCGCGCTCAACACCGAGATGGCCGGGGTAATCATCCCGTCGCCGTAGAGCAGCGCCGCGCCAAACACGCCGCAGCCCATGAGGATGGCGCGCACGCGCCGGGGCTTCTCGCGGTCGGGGAAGGCCAGCGACATCAACGCGAGGATGCCGCCCTCGCCCTTGTTGCTGGCGCGCATGACAAACGCGAGATACTTCACGCTCACGATGAGCGCGAGCGACCAGAAGATAAGCGAGAGGACGCCCAGCACGTTCGCCGGTGTGGGCGGCACGGAGTGCGAACTGCCGGGCAGGAAGCACTCCTTCATCGCGTAAAGCGGGCTGGTGCCGATGTCGCCATAGACAACGCCGAGGGCGGCGAGCGTGAGGGCGGGTAGAGCGGGGCGGGCCGAGTCGTTGCTTTGCATGTCAGCGCGGGGAGTTTGGCGATCGTGACGACGCGGGACGATTCAAATCGGGAGCCACGTGGAGGCAGTGCGTAGTTTTGCCCGGGCTTTGTCATCCGCGTAAAACCGGGCCAGACCGCAGTCTGAGCAGACTACGACTTGAAATTGGGCTGTCGGCCAAAAACCGCTGAGTCTTGGCAGCAGCCCTGGACCATATCCGCCGGAATCAGGCTTGGTTCGGTAAAGCGCCGCCGCTCCGCACTCCGGGCATTTCGTAGTCTCAGTCTTCATACGCGCACACAGTTCAGTCCGGCGGAGCGTGGTGAACGCCCGCCGTCCGTCCACGAGGGACGGAAGTTTGCCAACGGGGTGAACGTGGGTGGCGCACTCGCGCTCCCAGAGGATCGCCCTTCCCCATGCCTGCGAGGTTAGCTGACGGGCTGGGCCTGGAAAG
>JACRKB010000103.1 GCA_016235545.1 Verrucomicrobiota bacterium
CTTCATGCGCAAGCTCTGGTTCCAGCCGCTGCAAGGCCTCTCGCTCGGTCGCCCCGGCTCGCTTTCCTTCTACCGCGACCTCGACGAGGTCGCCGCGTTCGATGCGCACCCCGGCAACTTCGTGAAGGATGACAACGGCGTCGTGCTGCCGATTGACCTCGTTCTCGTGCGCGCGGACGCAGCGCTGCAAGCGGCCTTCGCTCCGTTTCTCGACTGAAATTCTCACATGAACTCCACCGCTTCCATCCACTTCGTCTTCGCGCTGCTCTTGCTCGCCACCGCTGCCCGCCTGACGGGCGCGGAACTGCGCGTGAGCACAGACTTCGAGGGCGGCGCGGCGCGCGTCGAGTCTGTGGACCAAGCGGCGCGCGTCATCCGGTTCATGCCCGGCGGCGACCCGCAGCGCGGCTGGCCGTGCTGGTGGTATCTGCGCGTGGATGGCGTCGCGAAGGACGAGCGCGTCACCCTGGACCTCGCAGGCAGCGACCGGCCGACGCGCAACAACGGACAGGACACCGGCAAGCCGCTCGCCGCGAGCTGGGCGATGCCTGGGCGCGCGACCTTTTCCACCGAGGGCAAAACCTGGCAGCACACCGCGCCCGGCAAGAAGGAAGGCGCGCGCATTCTCTACGAAGTCACTGGCACCGGCGGGCCGCTGTGGGTCGCGTGGGGCCCGCCCTTCACGCCGCGCGACACGGACGCGCTGCTGGCCGAGGCGGAGAAGTTGTCGCCCGCCGCGAAATCCTTCGAGCTGGCGCAGACCTTGGGCGGACGGCCGGTGCGCGGCTTGCGCGTGAGCGCGGCGAACGCGCCGAAGCCCCCGGGCATCTGGGTTCACGCGCGGCAGCACGCGTGGGAGAGCGGCTCCTGCTGGGTCGCGCGCGGCTTCACCGAGTGGCTCGTGAGCGATGACGCGGACGCGAAGTGGCTGCGTGCGAATGCAGAAGTGTTCATCGTGCCCATCATGGACGTGGACAACGCCGCGACCGGCAACGGCGGCAAGGAAGCCGCTCCGCGCGACCATAACCGCGACTGGGACGACAAGCCTGTCTATCCCGAGGTCGCCGCCGCCCAGCTGCAGCTGCGGGCGCTGGCCAGGGAGAACCGGCTCGATGTCTTCCTCGACCTGCACAACCCCGGCCCGGGGGACTTGAAACCGTTCTTCTTTACCGGGCCACCTGAGTTGCTGGCCGAAGCTGGTCGCGTGAACCGCACGAATTTCCTCGCCACCGCGCAGGCCCGCATCACTGGCCCGCTCGCGCTGGATCCGAAGCCGCGCGTTACCGGCCCGGCGTATCACCCGCTTTGGAAACAGATCAGCGGCCAGTGGGTCAACGCGAACGGCAATCCGCACACGGTCTCCATTTGCCTGGAAACCTCGTGGAACACGCCGCACAGCACGACGGACGGCTATCGCGCGGTGGGCCGGCAGCTGGGACAGGCGGTGGCGGGTTTTCAGCGCGGCAAGTCCACCCCGCGTTGAGAATGGAGATTGAAGCAGCCGGACGGATTGGCTTTGCTTCTCTCAGTCACCACTTTAAATGAAGCGCTTGAATTCCCTCCTGTCGCGTGTCGTTGCCGTGGGCGCTTTGCTGGCGTGCGTCGTGTCTTCGCGCGCCGCAGATGCGCCGCGTCTCGAACGGCTCAAATACAACCACCCCGGACTCGTTGTGGACCTCGGCGTCGGCCTGTGGGCGTGGCCGCTGCCGATGGACTTTGATGGAGACGGCGACCTCGACCTCGTCGTGAACTGCCCGGACAAGCCTTACAACGGCGTTTACTTCTTCGAGAATGTCACGGGCGACACGGCGAAGAACAAGATGCCAGTCTTCAAGCCGGGTCGTCGCATCAGCAAGGGCTTGCAGAATGTCCAGGTCAGCTACGTCGGCGGGAAGCCCGTCGTGCTCACGCCGGGCCACGCGCATCCCGACTTCCTCAAGACCGGCCTCGACAAGGCGGTGAAGCTCCCGCTGCCGGCAAACATCCACCCGAACAAAGTCCGCGCGAACATGTGGCGCATGGTGGATTACGACGGCGACGGCAAGCAGGACTTGGTCATCGGCGTCGGCGACTGGACGGAATACGTGTGGGACAACGCCTACGATGCGAGTGGCACCTGGACCAACGGACCACTGCGGGGCTTCGTGTATTTCGCGCGCGGCACGGGCACGGCGGAGAAGCCGGCTTACGACAAGCCGGTGAAAATCCTTGCGGGAGCCATTCCTCTCGAAACCTTCGGCTGGCCGTCGCCGAACTTCGCGGACTTCGATGGCGACGGGGATATTGATCTCATCTGCGGTGAGTTTCTGGATGGGTTCACCTACTTTGAGAACGTCGGCACACGCTCCGCGCCGAAGTATGCGGCTGGGCGGCGGCTGACGCTTCCATCCCTTGTAGGTGACGACGTGAGGAGTCTCACTTCATTTCCTTCGGCATGGCTCGCGGAGAAGGAAAGTCAGGGACTCGCCACCTCGTCTCCTACGGGAGTGAAGGCGCGACCGCTCACGATGGACTTGCAGATGATCACGCCGACGGCGGTTGATTGGGACAAGGACGGCGACCTCGATTTGATCGTCGGCGACGAAGACGGGCGCGTGGCGTTCATCGAGAACACCGGCAAGTTCACCGCCGACCGCACGCCGCAATTTCTTCCGCCGCGCTACTTCCAGCAGGAGGCCGACGACGTGAAGTTTGGCGCGCTCGCCACGCCGGTCGGCTTCGATTGGGACGGCGACGGCGACTCGGACATCATCTGCGGCAACACAGCGGGCTACATCGCCTTCTTCGAGAACCTCAGCGGGCCGCGCGTGGAGAAACCCAGGTGGGCCGCGCCGAGGTTGCTCGAAGCCGGCGGCAAGGTCATCAGGCCGATGGCTGGCTACAACGGCAGCATCCAAGGCCCCGCCGAAGCGAAGTGGGGCTACACCACGCAGACCGTAGCGGATTGGGACGGCGATGGGCTGCCCGACCTCGTTGTGAATTCCATCCTCGGCAAAGTGGAGTGGCATCGGAACATCGGCACGCGCAAGTCGCCCAAGCTCGCTGCCGCACAGCCGATCGAGGTCGAATGGCACGGCGCGCAGCCTGCGCTCGCCTACGGCTGGCTACAGCCCGATGGCAAGGCGTTGCTGACGCAATGGCGGACGACTCCCATCGCGGTGGACTGGAACAAGGACGGACTCATGGACCTCATGATGCTGGATCAGGCGGGCTACCTCGCTTTCTTCGAGCGGGCGAGGCGCGACGGCAAAACGGTGTTGCTCCCACCGCGGCGGGTCCTGTGTGACGAAAAGGGCGACCCGCTGGTCTTGAGCAAGGGCCTCGCGGGCAAGAGCGGTCGCCGCAAGCTCTGCGTCGCGGACTGGGATGGCGATGGGAAGCTGGACATCCTGCTCAATTCTACGAGCGCGAATTTCCTCCGCCAAGAGACTGCGCGGGAGGGCAAGTGGCTCTTCAAAGACGAAGGCGCGCTCGTTCCGCAGAACATCGAGGGCCACGACGTCAGCCCAACCACCGTGGACTTCAACGGCGATGGCATCCCTGATTTCCTTGGCGGCGCGGAGGACGGGCGGTTTTACTACCTGCGGAACCCACGAACCAAATGACAACTCGAACCGCCGGTCCCAACCCCACACACGCCCGCGTCGCCGGCTATGCAATTGCTTGCGCGCTGCTGGCGACAGGCTTCAGCGCGCACGTCACCGCTGCCGACGCCGTGCTCAAGTCCGAGTTCATCTACGAGGCCGCGCCGTTTCCCGCGTGCCACGCCTCCACACTCGTCGAGCCGACGGGTGGCGGGCTCGTGGCCGCGTGGTTTGGCGGCACGCACGAGAAGCATCCCGATGTCGGCATCTGGGTCGCCCGCCTCGAACGCGGCCAGTGGACGAAGCCCGCCGAGGTGGCCAATGGCATCCAGCCGCGCAAACCCGACGGCACGGTGGTGCGGCATCCGACATGGAACCCCGTGCTCTTCCAGCCGAAGACCGGCCCGCTGATGCTCTTTTACAAGGCCGGTCCCACGCCGGAGACATGGTGGGGAATGCTCACGACCTCGGCCGACGGCGGCAAGACGTGGTCCGAATCGCGCCGCCTGCCCGAGGGCATCCTCGGGCCCATCAAGAACAAGCCCGTGCAGTTGGCAAACGGCGACATCCTGTGCCCCACTAGCAACGAGACGCCCGAGACGCCGAGCAAGTGGACCGTGCATTTCGAGCGCACCCGCGACCTGGGCAAGACGTGGGAAGCCATCGGCCCGCTCAACGACGGCGTGAAGATTCAGGCCATCCAGCCGAGCATCCTGTTCCTCGGCGGCGACAAATTGCTCGCGCTTGGCCGCGCGCGCCAGGATCGCATCTTCGAGGTCCGCTCCGATGATGGCGGCTCCACCTGGGGGCCGATGACGCTCGGCTCGCTGCCCAACAACAACTCTGGCACCGACGCGGTGACGCTCAAGGACGGACGCCATCTCATCATCTACAACCACGTCGGCGGCACGCCGGGAAAGTGGGGCGGCAAACGCTCGCCTCTGAACCTCGCCGTGTCGAAGGACGGCCGCACCTGGCAGGCCGCGCTCGTGCTCGAGGACGAGCCGAACAAGGAATTCAGCTACCCGGCCATCATACAAACCCAGGACGGCCTCGTGCATGTCACTTACACATGGAAGCGGCAGAAGGTGAGGCACGCGGTCATTGACCCCGCGAAGCTCGAGCCGCGTGCGATGGTCAACGGCGAGTGGCCGAAGTGAAACTTCCGCTGTTCCCGAAAAGAGTTCTTATGAGAGCAGGTGCCACGCAACGAGCCTCCTCCCTTCCTCGGATGAGGGGAGAAGGTGGCCGCAGGCCGCTTGAGGGGTGGGGCCTCCTCTGCCGACGCCCGTAACCCCTCACCCCAGCCCTCACCACTCCTCCGAGGAAGGGAGAGGGAGAAGACGCGCTCCAAACCTCATGCCCCCTCCCGAACCCTCTCCCGCCGCGCGCACCGCGTGGCTCGTCGTCGCGCTGCTCTTTCCCGTCGCGCTGCTGAACTACCTCGACCGCCAGATGATGGCGGCGATGAAGTATTCCGTGATGGGCGACATCCCGAGCATCGGCACGGAGGCGAACTGGGGGCTGATGCTGGGCCAGTTCAAGTGGGTGTATGCCATCCTCAGCCCGGTGGGCGGCTACATCGCAGACCGCTTCAGCCGCCGCCACACGATTTGTGCAAGCCTCTTCATGTGGTCGATGGTCACATGGTGGACGGGCCATGTGAAGTCGTATGACGAACTGCTCTGGGCGCGCTCGCTCATGGGCGTGAGCGAGGCGTTCTACATTCCGGCGGCGCTGGCGCTCATCGCGGACCATCACCTCGGCGACACTCGTTCGCGCGCGGTGGGCTTTCACCAGATGGGCATCTATGTGGGCGTCATGATTGGCGGGTTCAGCGGCTACGTCGCGGACGCGCCGCAGCTGGGCTGGCGCTGGGCGTTCGATGTCACCGGAGCGGTGGGCGTGCTTTACGCCGTGCCGCTGCTGTTCCTGCTGCGCGACGCGCCGAAGCTCACCGACGCGAATGCGGCCTTCGCCCCGCGGGCCACCGGCTTTGGCGATGCGGCGAAGGAATTGGTGACCAACCGCTCGTTTATCCTGCTCGTGCTCTACTTCACCCTGCCCGCGCTGGCTGGGTGGGTGGTGAAGGACTGGATGCCCGCGATCCTCAAGGACAAGTTCGCCATCGGCCAGGGCAAGGCCGGCGTGTCCGCCACGCTCTTCGTCAACATCGCATCGCTCTGCGGCGCGCTGGCCGGCGGCTACTTCGCCGACCGCTGGATGCGCCGCAGCGAGCGCGGCCGCATCTACGTCAGCGCGCTGGGCATGAGCCTGCTCATCCCAGCGCTCTTCGGCGTGGGCAACTCCGGCTCGCTCGCGGTCGCCATTTTTTTCCTCGTGCTGTTCGGCCTGGGCTGGGGAGCCTTCGACTGCAACAACATGCCCATCCTCTCGCAGATAGTGCGGCCCGAGCTGCGCGCGACCGGCTACGGCGTGATGAATCTCGTGAGCATCAGTTGCGGGGGCTTCGCCGACGTGGCCTTTGGCGCGCTGCGAGACCGCCAGGTGCCGCTCAACGTCATCTTCGGCGTGTTCGCCAGCACGGCGATGCTCTCCGTCGTGCTTGTGCTGCTCATCCGGCCCAAGCGCGACTTGTCTCCCTAGCGTGACGCCATGCGGGCATTGACGACTGCCTCGATCATCTTGTCCGGGCTGCGGGCCGAGCGAACCACCGCCTCCGCGTCGGCGCAGCCTGATCCGAATCCATGCAGTTGGCATGAACCACAAAGGCACGAAGAGCACGAAAAAGAGCCGTAGAAGCGTGGCCGTTCAACAAATCTAGCCGCACCCTTTGGTGCGCCTTCAGCGCCTTTGCCAAACACCCGATTTCCCTGCCTGGCCTTCGTGTTCTTTGTGCCTTTGTGGTTTCAAAGGAATCGTTCCGGTTGATGCTTCCGCAAGCCGTCCGGTTTCGCGTAGGCTCTCCACCAAGTTATGTATTCGCCGAAGCTCGACGACTTTCTGAAGCTCGCGACACTGGGGAACCTCATCCCCGTCACGCGCCGCATCCTCGCGGATTTCGAGACGCCGCTCTCGGCCTACAAAAAGATTCACGGCCAGGGCGATTCGTTCCTCTTCGAGTCCGTCGAGGGCGGCGAGCATCTGGGCCGCTACTCCTTCGTCGGCTGCAACCCGCGCGCCATCATCAAGCAGACCGCCAGCCGCATCGAGGTCATCGCGGACGGCAAGGTCGTCGAGAAGTTCGCCATCCCCGCGCCCGGCAAGGAGCCGTGCGGGCAGTGCGTGCGCGACGGCCTCGAAGTGGTCGAGCGCGTGCTGGCGCGCTTCAGGCCCGTGAATGTCCCCGGCCTGCCGCGCTTCACCGGCGGCGCGGTGGGCTTCATCGGCTACGAGTTCATCCACGACGTGGAGCCAATTGTCCCGCGCCCGCCGAAGGACGATCTGGGGACGCCGACGCTCTACTTCCTCATCGCCGACGAGCTGCTCATCTTCGACCGCGCGCAGCAGACCATCACGATTCTGGTGAACGCGGTTTTGGACGATGCCGCCTCTCCGACCGAGGCCTACGAGAACGCCGCCGCTGAGATTGACCGCCTCATCGCGCTGCTTGAACAGCCTTTGGAGAACCTGCCCGCCACGCTGCCGGACGAGGTCGCCCCCGCGCCCTTTGAGTCAAACACGCCGAAGGAGAAGTTCATCGCCAACGTGATCGAGGCGAAGACGCACATCACTGCGGGCGACGTCATCCAGGTCGTCGGCTCGCAACGCTTCAGCGCGCCCATCAAGGCCAGTCCGCTGGACCTCTATCGCGCAGCGCGCACCATCAATCCGTCGCCCTATATGTTCCTGCTGGAGCTGGACGGCTTCGCGCTGGTGGGCGTCTCGCCGGAGATTCATGTGCGCTGCGAGGACAAGCTGATTGAAATCCGCCCCATCGCCGGCACGCGCCCGCGCGGCGCGACGCACGACGAGGATCTCGCAATGGAGAAGGAGCTTCTCGCCGACCCGAAGGAACGCGCCGAGCACGTCATGCTCGTGGACCTCGCGCGCAACGACATCGGGCGTGTGTGCGATTTCGGCTCGGTGCAGGTGAAGGAGCTGATGATCATCGAGCGCTACAGCCATGTGATGCACATCGTCTCGCAGGTCGAGGGCCGGCTCGCGGCGGACAAGTCCGCGTTCGACCTGATGCGAGCGACGTTCCCCGCCGGCACTGTGAGCGGCGCGCCGAAGATTCGCGCGATGCAGCTCATCTCGGAGATGGAAGGCACCACGCGCGGCCCCTACGCGGGATGCGTGGGCTACTTCAGCTTCAACGGCAATTGCGACACCGCCATCACGATCCGCACCGCGCTGGTGAAGGACGGGCGGGTCTTCGTGCAGGCCGGCGGCGGCTGGGTGACGGACAGCGATCCGGAGTCGGAGTTTCAGGAGACCATCAACAAGTCGAAGGCGATGCGGAAGGCAGTGGCGCTGGCGGAGAGTTTTTCGCAGGTGTGAGCGGGACGCGCTGGCAGGGCGAGAGTCCGTCTTCGACCGTATCGAGGGTTCGACGGAGTCTCAACCGACCCACTCTGGCTACGCCGCCCGGGCCATCCGCCGACGCGTCCACCAGCCGTTGAACTGGTCGAGCACCACCGCGAGGATCACCGCCGCGCCGATGATGATGCGGCTGTAGTTCTGGTCTATGCCGAGGATGACGATGCCATTGTCGATCATCTTGATGATGAGCGCGCCCAGCAGAGCGCCGAGGGCCGAGCCTTTGCCGCCGGAGAGGCTCGCGCCGCCCACTACCGCCGCCGCGATGACATCGAGTTCGTAGCCCTGCCCGTCGCCGCTGGTGGCGCTGCCGTAGTAGCCAATCGCCAGCAGCGCCGCCACCCCTGCGGTCAGCCCGGAGTAGATGAAGACTTTCAGCTTCACCAGCTTGACGCGGATGCCGCTGAACTGGGCGGCCAGCTCATTGCCACCCACGGCGTAGGCGTGCCTGCCCGCCGCAAGACAGCTCAGGTAGATGGTGCCGCCCACTGTCACGGCCAGCAGCACGCCCAGTGGCACGAGGCTGAGGCCATCCCCGGTTTCCCAGCGGATCAGGTAGCGAAACGCCTCGGGGAAATCGCCGACGGACTGGCCGCCGGTCATGACGAACGCCTCGCCACGGAAGATGGCCATCGTCCCCAGCGTGATGATGAAGGGATGCACTTTGAGCGCCGTGACCATCGCGCCGTTGAGCACGCCGCAGAGCGTCCCGATGGCCAGACACGTCGTGATGCCGAGCAGCAGCGCCTCATGCGGCGGGGACGCGGCCAGCGCGCCGCCCGGCCCGAAGGCGCGGAAGACCATCGCGCCCACGACTGACGCCAGCGCGTAAATAGCTCCTACGCTCAGGTCAATCTGACCCGCGATGATGACGAGCGTCGCGCCCACCGCCATGATGCCGATGAAGCTCGTGTCCTTGGCGAGTTGCGTGAGATTGGCGGCGTTGAGGAACTTGTTCTTCTCCTCGAGGACGGGCACGCGCTCGCCGTTCACCACGGTGAAGACCCGCTCGCGTTCGCCCTGCGCGTTGACCTGGAGCTTGGGCACCTTCACCGTGCCGCCGAAGAACGAGAGGATCGCTCCCAGCAGCAGGATGACGAGCAGCAGACCGCCCTCCTGCATGCCAAAAAGCGCAGATCGCGCGCGGACAGTGATGCGTTTGGCGGTGTCCATTTTTGTTGGCGCGGACAGTAGCAAGCGGCGCGCTGGCCGCAACCTTTGAACGCAGCGGGAGACGACCTGGGGCGCACCTGAGTTTCCCGCAACTCCGCGGCCTTTCCGCTCCTGCTCGTAATCCTGATCATGGGCCGCAGAGTGAAACGAGAAGAGGGAGCAGGATTGGGAGCAGGATATCGAGCAGGGGGCGACACATGTCAAAACCCCACGTTCATCTTGCAAGCAACTGAGATGCGCCCTCATCGCCAGCCTCGCGAAATACAACCTCGCCTACAGCGAAAGCGAAACGAGCGACACGCTCACTGAGCGGCGTGGCGCAATTCCACGCGGAGCGAACGATGACGAAGACCCCGTTCCACCCGCAAAACCCTCCCGGTGGAGGGTGGATAGATCGACGCCTTTCTGAAGGGGAGCCAAGCACCGGGGAAACGCGAAGAATTGACTTTCGGCGGAAAGGGCCAGACAACTTCCCCCCAGCTTATGAAAATCAGCACTTTTTCTATTGCACGCGCTCACGGGCGGGCCGGCTTTACCCTCATCGAACTTCTGGTCGTCATTGCCATCATTGCGATCCTGGCGGGGATGCTCCTGCCCGCGTTGTCAGGGGCAAAAAAGAAGGCGGCTGGAACGATCTGTGTGAACAACAACAAGCAGCTGATCCTGGCGTGGCAGCTTTACTCCGGGGATTTCGACGACCGGACGGCTTACAACAGCGGAAGCACCCAGGCGGGCAAGGATGCTGCCAATGCTTCCTGGGCGGCTGGCTGGCTGACGATGAGCGTGACCGCCGACAACACCAACACGGACATGCTCATCGGCCAAAGCTACGTCCAGTTCGGAAGCATCGGCTACCACTACTTGCGCAACGCGAAATCCTACAAATGCCCCATGGACAAGACTGGAAACTCCGCCACGGGCACGGGTGGGGAGGCTCGCGTGCGGACGATTTCGATGAACAGCCAGGTGGGCTTCAACCAGAAGTTCAAACGGCAGGCGGACTTCGCAACAGCCACAGGGCGGGACGGCACCATTATTTTCATCGAGGAGCATCCACAGAGCATCAACGACGCATGGTTCGTGGTGAGTCTGGCTGGGGATTCGCCCGACACCCCGGCCAGCTACGTCCTCACGGACTTTCCCGCGAGCCATCACGGCGGGGCCGGGGCGGTGGCATTTAATGACGGCCACATGGAAATCCACCGCTGGCAGGACGGCCGCTCCATGCCGCCCATCACCTCGGGTGGAATGACGCTGGGCGTGGCCTCGCCGGGAAATCCCGACTGCCGTTGGCTGATGGATCACGCACGGTAGCCCGTTTCTGTCATGACACGGCGCGTTTCAGGATTTCTGGCAGCGGCACTGCTGGTTCTTCCAGTGCTTGCCGGGCAAGCTTGCCGCAAGCGCAACGCAGCCGCGCCACCCGCGCAGGGCGAGATCATCTCCCAACCCGGTCCCGCCACACCCTCGATTGCTGGTAAGTCCGAGGAGCGCATCCCCACTCAAGAAGATGTGTATCAGGCCACACGCAAGTTCATGGAGCGAACCAAGCGGCCCGCGAACACGCCGGAAGAGCTGGTGTCCGCCGGCTTGCTCGCTCCACTGCCCGGGGCACCACCGGGAAAGAAGTATGTTCTGGATCAGCGCGCCGCAAATCTTCGTCTGGTGGACCGGTGACACTTGAACCCGAGCTCCGAAGTTCAGCGACGAAAGCGCGCAAAGAACACAAAGGAGCCGAGTCGGGGATGACTGGAGCCGGGACTATTTCCACCCACATCGTTCCGGTTCCCCGCTGTTTTCCGTGGAATGGATCGAGAGGTAATCAGCCCCAACGATGCCGTTGCTTGAGAACGTCTCTCTTCAACCCGAGCTCCGAAGTTCATCCGCGAAAGGTCGCAAAGAGCACAAAGGAGCCGAGTCTGGGATGACTGGAGCCGGGACTGTTTCTAACCGCCCCGTTCTCCTGCCAGAAACTTGGCTTTGCGCTCTTTGCGCTCTTTCGCGGCCATTCCATTTCGGAGTTCGGGTTGAAAGACAAAGGCACAAAGGACACGAAGGCCAGGCAGGGAAACCTGGTATTTGGCTAAGGCGATGAAGGCGCGCCAAACGGTGCGTGAAGTGGCGGCGACCCAAAGAGATGACCAGAAAGGTCCGGCTTCATTTCCTCAGTGTGCGAACACCCCCACCGCCTCCTGAAACGCCTTGCGGATGTCGGAGGCGTCGCCGTTCGCCATCTTCGCTCGCTGAATCATCAGGATGTAGATTGTCCCGCTCTTCGGGTCGGCCCAGCTCTGAGTGCCGTAAGCGCCGCCGTGGCCGTAGGTGCCGGGCGCGAGCATCGAGGTCACGCCTTGCGGCTGCTTCACGACTTGGAAGCCGAAGCCCCAGCTCATGCCATCGGTGAAGCCGGTCTTGATTTCGCCGGTCTGCGTGCGGGTGAGCTGCTGGTGCGCGGCGGCGGAGAGGTAGCGTCTGCCGTTGGCCGCGCCGCCGTTGATCATCATTTGGTAGAACTTCGCCATGTCCGCCGCCGTCGAGTAGAGGCCGCCCGCCGGGATGGCCGTGCGCCAGCGCGCGGTGAGCGGCAGGCCCTTGAGGAAGTAGTTGTCCACTTCGGCGAGACCATTGTTGTCCGGGCCGGGCTGGTAGGCCTTCGCTACGCGACGCGCCTGTGCCTCCGTCGGCCAGAACGTGGTGTCCTTCATGCCGAGCGGCTTGATGATGCGGGCGTCGAGGAAGTCCGCGAAGTTCTGCCCGGACACGACCTCGACGATGCGGCCCAGCGTGTTGATGCCGGGGTTGCTGTATTGCCACTTGCTGCCCGGCTCGAAGGAGAGCGGCTGGAGCGCGTAGGCCAGCGTGCGCTCGCCGAGCATGAGGTCGCGGCCCGTCTCCGGCACGTCGTTGTTGAGGCCGGCGGTGTGCGTGAGCAGGTCGCGCAGCGTGATGCGGCGGCCCGGCTTTTTCAGCACGATGGCCTCGGGCGTCTTGGTCACGAGAAGCATCTGGTTTTTGAACTCGGGCAGGAACTTCTCCACGGCGTCATCCACCGAGAGCTTGCCCTCGTCCTGCAACATCAGGATGGCCGTGCCGGTGAGCGGCTTGGTCATCGAGGCAATCCAGAACAAGTCATCCGTGCGCATCGGCTTCTTCGCCGCGAGGTCGGAGTAACCGACGGCGTCGAGGGCAACAACTTTGCCGCCCTGCGCCACGAGCGTGACCGCACCGGACACGACCTGCCGGTCCACGAACCCTTGCATCCGCTGCGGGATGGCCTTGAGCTTCGCAGCGCCGTCCTCTGGCTTGGCAGCGGCGAACGCGGTGGAAACAGCGGCGAACGTGAACGGAACAGTGCTGAGGAAATGGCGGCGGTTCATGGGCGGAGGTTAGGAAGCGGTGCGGCGGGAGGCCAGCCCGTTTTGAAGGCGAGTAATTAGTGATTAGTAATTAGTGCGGCGAGCGCTTACGAAGCGGACACTCCACTAATCACTAATTACTAATCACTTCCCCTTCAACTCCCCCAGCATCTCCAGCAAGGCCGTGACAATCTTCGTCGAAGCCCGCTCCTCCAGCCGGTTCGTCCCCATCCAAGTCTCGTAGCCGCCGAGGCGGTGGTGCTCGGGCGTCGGCAGGTAGCCGTAGTAGCCGTTGGCGATTGAGTGCGTGAAACTCGGCTTGAAGGGATTCCGCGCTTTCAGCTCCAGACCCGTCTCCACAAACGTCTCGCAGGGAATGCCCGTGATACCCACGTCACCCACGCGCAGCGCCTGAATCGGAATCGCGAGCCGCGCCGGATACTCCGCCATGCCCAGCGTGCGCTCCGCGTAGATTTCCTCCAGCGTCGCGGCACGCGGCAGGGTCTTCGGGCGCGAGAGAACTTCCTTCGCTCGGGCGAGCTGCTCCGGCGTCACTCGGCGCGTCCCGACTTCCAGCTCGCGCAACTGTCCGCCCAGCGGAACCCAGTCGTGGTATTTGATGCCTTGCAGCGCCTTGAACGCGACCGCCGCCACATCGTCCGCCACCGCGCGCATCTTCGCGTAAGGCTCGTCGCGTGTGCCGGGCTTGGAGAAATCAATGTTGTTGATGTTGCCGCTCGTGCCGTTGGCCAGCATCGCGACGAACGCCGGGCGCTGCCGGTCTGCACCGAGAAGTTGCTGAAGCCGGTCGCAGAAGAGCGCGAAGTAATCCGCCGAGATGTGGCCGTTGCCCACGCCGCCGACGTAGTGCAACGAGTAGTTCGCCAGCACAGCGAGGGGCCGGCCCTCCGCTGACTGCACGGACAGGAGCGCAACCTCGGGGTCGGTCGGACCAGATGGGCGGTCGAGGTCTTTGCTCGCGCGACCTGGGTTCATTTTCACGAGGTCGTTCGTGCTGCCGAAGGGATTCATCGGCATCGTGCCGGGCTTGAGGAACCAGCGGCGGTTGAAGACGTGCTTCGGCTCGCTGCCCGTGGCCCAGCCGATGCGCGCGGGCGCAAGGTTGTTGATGGCGCGGCGCACGCCGTCCGCGATGCGCCGCGCGACGAACTGCTGATAGTGGTCGAGCGGCGTGTGGATGCGGAAGCGGTTCGTCCCCAGCGCGCTCGTGGCCGAATGCGTGTGTGTCGAGGACATGAATAGGTTCGCGCCGGGCAAACCGGTCTCCGCCGTCACGAGCCGCCGCGCCTCGTCATAGACTTCGCGCGACGCTCCGAGCAGGTCGCACACAACGATGGCCAGCCGCGTCTCGCCGTTGTCGAGCACGAGGCAGCGTGCGTGCAGCTCGTCGTGGATGTGCGTGGAGGGAATCGGATGGAAGCCGCCGATGATGCCGCCACCGATGGACGGGGTGAGATTGCTCGTGGCCGCGCCGGCGCGGAGGAGCTTGGGCTTGTCCGCTGCGATGAGGGGCAGGGAGATTAGGGAGAGGAACAAGAGCAAGATGGCACCGCAGAGTCGGGACGGACGCAGAGAGAAGCCCGGCTTGCTTTTGAGGAGCTGCAACTGCGTCCAGTGCATCCCAGCTCGGACCGTGATTCGACGCAATGGTTGGACGACCACAGCAAGCTCCGACTCCCTCTCCCTTCCTCGGAGGAGGGGGTAGGGCTGGGGTGAGGGGTTGCGTGCGGCGGCGTTGGCGGCCCCACCCCTCATCCGGCCTGCGGCCACCTTCCCTCCTCCGAGGAAGGGCGAAGGCGCGCGGCGTGGCGTCCGGTTGGCATTCCACCGACTGGCATCAGGAATTGGTATCAAGGCTCCGCTCGGCCGCGTTCGGTTTTCCTCTGCGGCTGTCCCGCCTCTGCGGTGCAAATCCCCGACAGTGTAACCAAAGCGGCGGCGGTGAAGTCCAGTCATACGCAAATTCTCTGTGTTGTTCTCGCCATGAAACGCCTCGCCCTTCTCCTTGTCACGTCTGCATTCCTCACCGTCGCCGCCGCGCGCGCCGATGTGAAGCTCCCCGCCATCTTTGGCGACCACATGGTTCTCCAGCGTGACACAGCCCTTCCCATCTGGGGCACCGCCGCGCCCGGCGAAGAAATCACCGTGTCCATCGCGGGTCAGACTGCGACCACGAAAGCCGGCGCGGACGGCAAGTGGTCCGTGAAGCTTACGAAGCTCTCCGCCGCCGGCCCGCACATACTCACCGTCAAGGGCAAGAACACTGCGACGTTCTCCGACGTGCTCGTGGGCGAGGTCTGGCTCGGCTCCGGCCAGTCGAACATGGCGATGACCGTGAACCGCGCGAAAGACTTCGAGCAGGAGCAGGCGGCGGCGAAATTCCCGCAAATCCGCATGTTCATCGAGGCGTCTGGCGCGGCTAACTCCGCCCAGTCCGAAGGCAAAGGCAAGTGGGTCATCTGCACGCCGGAGTCCGTCGGCGGCTTCTCGGCCACGGCGTATTTCTTTGGGCGCGAGATTCACAGGGCGCTCAACGTTCCCGTCGGCCTCATCAACTCCTCCGTCGGCGGCACGCCCATCGAGTCGTGGATTGCGCCCGAGGCGCAGAAGGCTGCGCCGGAACTGAAGGGCTTCTTCGAGTTGCAAGCCAAGGCAGCCCGGCCAGCCGACCCGGAGAAGGCCAAGGCGAAGTTTGAGAAGGACACTGCCGCTTGGAAGGAAGCAGCCGCCAAGGCGAAGGCCGACGGCAAGCCCGCCCCCAAGCGCCCGCAGGACCCCGTCGCACTGGCCGAACGCAAGGGCAATGTCGGCGGCCTCTTCAACGGCAAGATCGCGCCGCTCATTCCTTACGCCATCCGCGGCGCGCTCTGGTATCAGGGCGAGGCGAACTCGATGCCGGAGAAGGCCCGGTTCTACGAGGCGCAACTCAAACTGCTCGTCACCGACTGGCGCGCGCGCTGGGGCTCCGATTTTCCCTTCGCGTGGGTGCAGCTCCCGAACTTCGGCGGGCCGGGCCGCGACTGGCCGGCGGTGCGCGAGGCGATGCTCAGGACGCTCGTGTTGCCCAAGACCGGCATGGCCATCACGATTGACATCGGCGAGGAGCGGGACATCCACCCGAAGAACAAACAGGACGTGGGCCGTCGCCTCGCCGCGTGGGCGCTCGGCACGGTCTATGGCCAGAAGGTCGCCACGAGCGGCCCGCTGCCCGCCGGCCACCAGGTGCGCGGGAGCGAAGTGGTCTTGAGCTTCAAGCACACCGGCGGCGGCCTCGTTGCGAAGGGTGGCGAGCTGAAGGGCTTCGTCATCGCCGGTGCGGACAAGCAGTGGCAGCCCGCGACCGCGCGCATCGAAGGCGACAAGGTCATCGTCTCCAGCGCGGCCGTGAAGCAGCCCGCCGCCGCGCGCTACGCCTGGGAAAACTGGCCGACGTGCAATCTCTTCAACGGTGCCGGCCTGCCCGCCTCGCCCTTTCGCACGGACGATTGGCGGTAGCCAGCTTCGTGGTTTTCAAGCCCGACCGGCGTGCTACGCTCTCACGCATGACCTCGCTGCGCCTTTGCACCACGCTGGCTCTCCTTGCGTTCCTTGCGCCCTTCGGCCCTGCCGCCGCCGCACCCGCCAAGCGCCCGAACATCCTGCTCATCTACGCTGACGACCAATCCTACAAAACCGTCGGCTGCTATCCGGAGTCCTTCCCATGGGTGAAGACGCCCAACATTGATGGGCTCGCGGCGGCGGGCGTGCGCTTCCATGCGGCGTATCTCGGCGCGTGGTGCATGCCGTCGCGCGCCTCGATGCTCACCGGTCATCACCCGCACGGCGTCGAGAGCATGAGAATGGAGGGCAAATATCCGGCGAGCGCCTACGACCCGAAGCAATGCCCGTTCTGGCCCGCCGTGTTCCGCCAGCAGGGCTACCACACCGGGCACATCGGCAAGTGGCACACAGGCGTGGACTCCGGCTGGGGCCGCGACTGGGATCATCAAATCGTCTGGAACCGGCCGCGCCATCCCGAGAACGCCGGCGCCTACTACGAGCCTCAAATCCTCTCCATCAACGGCAAGGAGGAGTGGGCGGACGGATATCCGGCGGACAATTACACTCAATGGGCCGAGGACTACTTGCGCGGCAAGACCCGCGACGCCGGCAAGCCCTGGTTTCTCTGGCTCTGCTACGGGAGCATCCACGGACCGTCCAAGCCAGCCGCGCGGCACAAGGGGCTTTACGCGAATGCCCAGGTGCCAGTGCCGAAAGACCTCTTCCCGCCGCGCCCCGGCAAGCCGGACTACCTCAACTTGACGCAGGCGTGGGTGAAGGACGCCGATGGCACGCCCGTCGCGGGCAAGAGCGGCGAGACATTCGGCGACGAGAGCGCCAAGGCTCGGCAGACCTACGCCAGCTTTGTGCGCCAGATGAACGAGTGCGTCCCGGCGATCGACGAGGGCGTGGGCCGGCTGATGGCCGCGCTCAAGGAGACCGGCCAGCTCGAAAACACGCTCGTCATCTACACCGCCGACCAGGGCTTCGGCATGGGAGAGCACGGTTTCCGCACGAAGCTTGGCCCCTACGACGCCACCTACCGCTCCCCGCTGATCCTCTCGCAGCCCGGCCTCACGCCGAAGGGCAAGGTCTGCAACGTGCCGGTCAACGCGCCCGACCTCGTCGCGACACTCGCCGCTCGGGCCGGGGTGAAAATCCCGTGGACCACGCATGGCCGCGACCTCACGCCGCTCCTGCGGAATCCCGCCGCCGAGTGGCCGCACCCGTGCCTCTACGAGTTCACGGGCCACAATTACGGCTCCAGCGTCGCGAGGCTCCTGGCCGGCGAGCCGGCAAAAGCCGAGTTTCACGACGTCCCGTGGTATGTGGCCGTGGTGCAGGACGGCTGGAAACTCATCCACTACCTCAGGCCGGGCGTCGGCGACGAACTCTACGACTTGAAGGGCGACCCGGAGGAACTCACCAACCTCATCACCACGCCGCAGCACCTGGGGAGGCTGACGAAACTGCGCGCGGCGTTGAAAGCGGAGTTGGAGCGCACGCAGGCGGGGTTTGCCGCAAGCCGGTGACAGATTTCGAGCGATACAATTTCGGAACGAGATTCGGTGGAACGGCGAGGAGGGGAGAGAACCCCCGATCCCCAAAAGTCCCGCGACTTCAGCCCCTGAACGTCGGCCTCTGCGTCTGTCCCGCCTCTGCGGTGCAAAATCACTGGCTGACACCACAGAGGCGGGACGGACGCAGAGGTTCATGGGTAGTCACCAGAATCCCGAACCGTGCGTTGGAACGATGAGGCGGGCGGGGAAGGAGCAGGCTTATCCCGCCCTCCTCCGAGGAAGAAGGCGCGCTCCACTCAGCGCGCGAGCGTGAAGGAAAATCCTGTGAGGACGATCAGCATCCCCATCCCCAGGAACAGCAGAAGCGAGCGCATCCGCGCGGCCAGAAACATTTTCCCCAAGTCCTCCTCCAGCTTCATCACCGCCACGAGCAGCTCGCCCTCGCGGGTGTCTGCGGACTGTGCGGCGGCCATGCCCTCGGCGGTTGGCTCAACTTCGTGGAAGGTCGGCTCCTGACGATTCAGCAACGCTTCCATCTGATCTCGCTCGGCCCGGAGCCGCGCGAGCCGCCGCTCCAGCTCGGTGGCCAGCGCGGCGAGGTTGAGCGTGAGCCACGCGGGGCGCGGGTGGAACAGCTCGCGGCGCAACCGTTCCAGCCGCTGCTGCCAGCGTGCTGACTCGTTGAGCCACGCCTGCTGCGCCGTCTCGAAGTGCGTGGCCTCGGCGGTGATGAGGGCGACCGCTTCGAGGTATTCGGGGTCGTCCTTGCGCAGCATCGCCTCCAGCGCGGCGGGTGCGGCGGCGACGAACTTCGCGCGCCGTGCGCGCCACTCCTCCAGCACCGCGCCCCAACTGCGCGCGAGGATGAGCCGCTCGGCCTGCGCCCGGTCGAAGCGGAGTTTGATGCGGTCCAGCCACGCGAGCGAATCTTCGAGCATGACCTGGTCGTGCGTCTGGAAGGCAGCCGGCTCGGCGGCGACCAGCGCGACGGCCTCGTGCCACGAGAGCGCTTCGGTCTTCGTCAGCAAGCCGTGCAAGCCCTTGTGCTGCGCGCGGGCATGCTGGCGGCGGCGCTCCTCGACGAGCGGCCAGACCGCGTCCACATGCGGGCTGAGGAGCAACTGGTCGGCGAGCGTGCGGTTGACCGGGAGTTTCCGCAGGCGGAAGAACTCCCACGCCGCCCGGTGGCGCGCGGCGGTTTTGGTGAGCCAGTTGTCGCCGCGCAACTCCTCGACCCACTTGGGCAGGGTGCTTTCCAGCACGCCGACTGCGACGGACAAACCCTCCTCGCGGCCCACCAACACGTCGCGCGCGGTGACATTCGTGCGCGGGCCGACGAGGTGGCGGCTGGCAAGCTCGTCGAGAATCTTCTCCGCCTTCTCGCGCGTGACGCCGAGCCGGCGCTCGAACTGCATCGGGCTGGCGTGCTGCTCGGCGCGCACCAGCTCAATGGCCCGGCGCATGATGTCAATGTCGTCGCCGCTCGTGTCCTTCGCGTCCGCCACCGAGCCGGGATGGGACAGGCGCAGCGCGGGCAGGTGCTGGACGGCGGCGTTCACGGCGAGCCACTCGGGCGTGATGACCGTCCCGCGCAGGACGAGCGGCAGCGTGGGATTCATCGCCAGCAGCGCGGCGGCGAGCTTTTGGTCCTCGTCGAGCTTGCGGTCGGCCGTGATGTCATCGAGGCGTGCGCCGAGGTCGGCGTCGCGCAGGACATTCTTCACCCACTCGCCGATGGAGCCGCGCGTGAGCCGGCGCGTGGCGTCGTCCCAGTTTTCCACGAGCGCGATGGCGAGTTCCGCAGGATCGCGGTAGTCGCGGCCGGCGAACTTGTATGGCTCCTTGCGCTGCGCTGCCTCGCCGCCAGGCTCGAGGCCGTAGTGGATCGGAATGTCCTGCTTGCCCGCGAGCCATGACTCGACTTGCGCCAAGCCCCAGCGCTTGGCGTGGTCGCGCGTGAGCAGGCCGCGAATGAGCAGCGCCCAGTCGGGCGGCAGATCCGCCGGAACTTCTACGCCGCGCGTGACGAGAACAAAGTTGACCGTGCGCTCATCGAGGCCGGCGAAGGGATGCTTGCCAGTCAGCAGCTCCAGCAGCATCACGCCGATGCTCCACCAATCGCTCGCCCGCGCGACGACGCCGGTCATCGCCTCCGGCGCGGCGTAGGCGGCTGTGCGGTTGGCGTTGCTGAGATGAAGCGAGAGGTCGGAGAGGCTGGAGATACCGAAGTCCGCGAGCACGATGTCCAGCGGGTCGCGCGTGCGGACGAGGACGTTGGCGGGCTTGAGGTCGCGATGAATGATGTCGGCGGCGTGGACATCGGCGAGCGAGTGGGCCAGTTCGGCCAGCACGGCGCGCAAGCCCTCCTGCGGCGCGGGGCCGGCCGGGAAAAGCTGCGCGAGCGAGCCGCAAGCGATGAATTCCTGCACCTCGAAATGCCGCCCGCCCACCTCGCCCGTGGCCAGCACGGTGACGACCGAGGAAAACTTGAGCCTGCGCACGGCGGCCTGAATCTCCGCCTTGGGCCGGATGCCGTAGCGGAAGAGTTTCAACACCGCCGGCTCCTGCGTGCGCGGGTGCGTGAGCATCCACAGGTCCGCCTCGGCAGAGGTCACCTGGATGGGTCGTGACAACTGCCATTCGCGGAACATCGCGCCCGGCGTGAGCGCCAGCGAGGCCGCTCCGTCCGCCGGCTGGCCGCGCGAGGTGAGCGGCCTCGGCAAGCCGGCGAGCGCGGGCGACCCCTCGATGATGGTCTGCGCCGACGCGGGTGCGACGGTGGCGTTCGGCTCGATGATGGTCTGGGCGGAGTTCAAGCGACAGGGCAGGCGCGTCTTGGACTGCGGTGGCAGAGCGCAGCGGCGACACCGCTTTGGCTTCCCGCGGAGCGGAACTTCGCACCGGACACAAACTGCTCCGCAGGACTGAAAAGCGGCGTGGCGCTCCGCTTCCCGCCGCAGTCCAAGACGTCGCGGACGTCCCGCAGCACTGGAAGTGGCTGGCAATGCTCCTTGCTCATGCGCCCTTCATCTGCCCCGGCTTCGCCTTGGCCCGCGCCGCCGGGGCTGCCTTGTCACTCCTCACCACACGCACCGGCTTCGTGCCGGCGGGGATGTGCAGCTTCACACTCGAAGTCAGGCCGCGCTTCGCGAGCTTGTCGCGCAGTGCGTCGTGCGCGGAACACCACTTCACCTCGTGCTCATGGTCGCGCAGGCGCTCCTGTTCCGTGGCGGCCTCCGCGTCGCCGTAACGGATGACCTCGGTCTGGAGCATTGAGAGATCGCGGTTGGTGACGATCTCCACGGCGTAGTCAGTCTCGCCGGGCTTTCTGAGGACGAGCTTGCCGGCCTGCACCAGCGCGGTGCCCATGCCCTCATGCGCCTCGTAACCCAGCTCGGCGAGAGATTCGAGCACGGCCTGGCGTTTGCGCTCGCGTTCCATGCGCGTCCGTTCGCTGGCCTGCGTTTCAGCGAGCCGCGCACGCCACGGTGCCAGATCCACGGCACGACCCGCGCGGCGCAGCTCACGAAGCTCGGCCACGATGGCGTCCACCGCCGTGCCCGCGAACGGCGCGGCATCGGCGAGCAGCTCATCCACGCCGAGCAGCCATTGCTCGACGGCGCGGAGTTCCTTGAGGCGGCGGCTGGCCTCCAACACCAGCCCTTCATAAAGGGAGCGGCGGCGCGGCACCTCCTCCTCGGCGCGCACAAGGTCGGCGCGGCGCATGAGGTCGGCCCAGCCGGCGGTGTCTTGCAGCACGCCGATCTTCGCGAGCAACGCGTCCAGCTTCTCCGCCATGAGATCTTCATCAGCTTCCGGCTGCACAGCGGCGGGATTCGGGTTCTTCGCGAGAAACTCGGCGATGGTCACGGTGCGGTGCTGCGCGAGGCCGAGCTTCTCCGACAAAAGCCGTTTCTGCGTCGCCGCAAGCTCCTTCTCCAGCTCGCTCTGCGCGGTCACGAGAGCGAGTTCGGCGGCGGTGAACTCAGCCTCGGCCTCCTCCAGCCTGCGGACGCCCTCGGCGCTCAAATCAGCGGCTGGCGCAGTGGGCGCGGCAATCTGCCCTTGCGCCTCCCGCGTGCGGGCCAGCAACCGATCCCGCTCGGCAGCGGGCCAGTCGGCGGAGACAGCGGCCTGCACGAAAGTTTCCAGCCGTGCCGCTCCGGCGCGCAGTGCTCCGGTGCGCGCGGCCAGCCCGTGGAAGCGGCGTTGCAAATCCCTGACGCGTCGCTCCAGCCGCTCCTCGATGAGCTTGATCTGGTTGTGCAGGTCGGCGATCTCCGCATCGAGCAGGACGACCGCGCCGCCGATGTCGCCCAGATGAACCATCGCGTCGGCGCGTTTGAGGGTGAGTTCGAGCGACTTCTCAAACACCTCCGCGTCTGGCAGCAGGCCGCGCAGCCGGTCCATCAGCACCCGCAGCCTCTCCGCGTGCTGGCGCGCGACCTCGCGCAGACGCCGCTCACGGAAATAATTCTCCACCCATTCCAGAACCGGCGTGAGATCGAACGCGGTGCAACTGCTCATAGGCTGAACGGCAGCGTGCCGGAACAGTGCGAGGGGTGCGAGGCCGATTTCCACCGCCAAAATCATTCGGGCTGGACCACCGATGATCTCGTCCGGGTTGAGTCTTCTGCGTCTGCGGGCGTCCGTGCTCCATCGCGTTACTGCGCACTCAGCCGCAACGTCGGCACGCCTTCGGTGAGTTCCAGACTGGTGATGGTCACGGTGCCGCCCTCGCCCACATCGGCGTCGAAGAGCGCGCGGGCCAGCGGGTTGATGAGCCACGCCTCAAGCTGGTTGCCCACGCCGCGACCGCCGTTGCTCAGGTCGCGCAGGCAGTGCTCGCGGAGAACATCCTTCACCGCGTCGGGCAGCGTCACCTTGATGCGTTGCTGGTCGGCGAGGCGGGCGAGGATGCCGGCGACCATCTTGTCGAAGATCAGCGCCGCGACAGCGGGGCGGATGAAGTCGAAGACGACGATGTTCTCGCCGATGCGGTTGAGGATTTCCGGGCGGTTGAGCTGGAGCTTGAAGTAGTTCGCGATCTCGCCGCGCACCTTTGATTCGACCTGCTCGTAGTCCTCGTCCGGCTGGACGTTCAGCACGCGGCGGCCCTCGTCGTCGTGTTTGTAGATGCCGAGGTTCGAGGTGAAGATGATGACCGCCTCGCTGAAATAGACCCGCTCGCCGCGCCCGCTGGTGAGCACGCCGTCGTCGAGGATTTGGAGGAATTTGTCGAGGATGCGCGGGTGGGCCTTCTCGATTTCATCGAACAGCACGACGGAGAAGGGCTTCTCGCGAATCGCGTTCGTCAGCTCGCCGCCCATGTCCGAGCCGATGTAGCCCGGCGGCGCGCCGATGAGCCGCTGGTCCGCGTGCTCGGCGGAGAACTCGCTCATGTCAAAGCGGATGTAGGCGCGCTCATCGCCGAAGAGCAATTCGGTGAGCGTCTTGGCCAGCTCGGTCTTGCCCGTGCCGGTCGGGCCGGCGAGGAACATCACGCCGCGTGGCTTGCCGCCCGCGCGCGAGCCTTGCGAGCCGGAGAGGCCGGTGACGGCGCGCTTGACGATGTCGAGCGCCTTGGTGACGGCGGCCTGCTGGCCCTTGACGCGGCGGCGGATGAAGTCGCCCGCGTTCGCGATTTTCTTCCGGTCGAGCCGCTTCCACGGGTCTTCCGTCACGCCGAGCTTGTAGCGGCGCACGGCCTCGCCGATGTCCTCGAATTTGAGCTGCTCGCGCCGGCAGAGCTGCGTGATGGCGATGACATCGGTGAGCACCATCCCCTCCGTCTGCTCCACAAACACGTCGTGCAAATCCTCGCGCCGCTTCTCCTCGGCCTCGATGAAGCCCGGCAGGCTCGGCGTGATTTGTGTGATGAGCGCGCGGCGGATGACGTGGTCCGGGCGCGGGATGGTCACGGCGCGGAGGCGCGGGTTGTTGAGCACGAGCCAGTCGGGCAGGTCGTTTTCCTTGTCGCACAGCCAGAAGACGGAGTTGAACTGCGCGAGCGAGTTCGTCGCGGTGATGTGCGGCTGCGCGCCGTGGCACTGCACCAGCGCCTTGCTGAAAAACTCGTGCTCGCCGCCGTCGAGCGAGTCCACGCGCTTCACATAGCGCGAGGCGAAGTCGAGGAACACGGCGATGAAATGCTCCTTGTGGGCGACGACGCGGTCGAGAGTTTCGAGAGCCTTTGGCAGGCTGCACTTGGCGCGGCCCGTGTTGTCGAAGGAGAGCTTGAAGGTGTCGGCGAAGAACTTGCGCGTCACGTCGGCGAACTCGCCGCGCGGCGTGAGGACGCCGAAGCCCTCGATGGCGTTGAACTCGAGGAAGAACTGGTAGCCGCGCAGCTTGAGGGCCTCGGTGACGCTGGCGGTGAGCGCGAGCGGCGCGTATTTCGGCGGCTGGGCTGGGACGGCGGGTTGCTCCGGCTGGCCGTCGGCGGCTGGGATGGCGGGCTTCGCTGGCTTCGCGGCTTCGAGCAGGAACGGGTAGCGGTCGCGGATGTTGCCGGAGAGGATGAACTGCGACTTCACCGGCAGGAAACGGAGCACGTCCTTGATCCAGCGCGGCGTGGCGACATCGGCGAGGAACTCGGCTTCGGTGGGCATGGGCGGAGGGTGAAGGGACAAGCGCCGCGTGGGCAAGTCAGGAGATGGGGGAGGAAAAAGGGAATGGGGAATGGGGAATAGGGAAGACCGGTGCTCCCCATGCCCTATTCCCTATTCCCTATTCCTTACTTTCAGTTTCACCTCGCACTGCGTGGACATCTTCAGCGTGTGCTCGCCCGTGAGCGGTTGAGGTGCGCTACGAGGGAGTTCGCGGCCGTCGAGCTGTGTGATGTTTTGCACACCTGCAAGCGCGGTGACGAACCAGTGCCCATCGCGCAGCGTGAGCGAGACGTGCCGCCGCGACACCGTGCCGAGGCCGGAAAAAACCTGACAGCCGACCGTGCCCTCGCGCCCGATGAAGTCGCCGTCCCGACACTCGAAGCTCTGCGCGCCGACGGACAAAAGCAGTGCGGGAAAATCCGGTGATGCGGGTGTGCTGGCTGGTTGCACCGATGGTTTCTCCGGCGTTGGAGCACCGCCACTGGGCACGACAGCGCTCAAATCATTCCCGCAGCCCGCGCCGCCGCAGAGCAGGGCGAAGAACTCGTTCATCGTGCCGCACAGCGGGCAGACCTTCTTGGCTGGAGAAGCGACAACCGGAGCCGCCGGAGCGGGTGGGGATTCTGACTTCTCCTCCGACGGAGGCGGCTTCGTCGCGACGGCGACGACATCGAAGATGGGCTGGCCGCACCGGGCGCAGAACGCGTCATGCTCGGCGTTGGCCTGCCCGCAACCGCAGTGCTTCAACGGCTGGCTCATGGGGTGAATCTGATACCCAGCTCCGAGGCCTTGAGAATGGAGCGCGGACGCCCACGTCCGCAGCC
>JACRKB010000105.1 GCA_016235545.1 Verrucomicrobiota bacterium
ACAGCGAGTCAGTGGCGACAGGTTTTAGAGGCAGGGCTGCAAACGGCTATTCAGCAGGCGATCAGATTTGCCGGAACCGGAACGCCGCAAATTGCCCGACGGAGGCGCGTCATTCATGCCGCTGAAACGGACAGCCATACACAGTGAGCTTCCGTCTCAGAGCACGATCAATTGGCGGCAATGTTCGGCTTCCCCACGCCCATCGCGAAATCGTCCGCCCAGCCCGGCCATGAACGCCGCGCTCCGCTGGAAACACCGGACGGCGCGACTGGGAAAATCCTCGGCCGCGCCGAGGCCGGAGGAGATTGCAACAACGATGACCGCTCGGATGAAACGAATCTTCTGAAGCTCGTCACCCGTCAACCCGCCTTCCGATACTCGACCACTGATTCGACTATTCCGCGGAGTGAACGCGTGGATTTGCTCGGGGGATTCTCCACTTCTTCTCCTCAAAAGTGCGTGCACAGGCGACCCGGACTCCTCCCTTTGGCCGTTCTCCCGCTACACTGGGCGCATGGTCCCTCAAGTGCAGCACACGCCTCAAGGACGGCAAGGAGCATCGCTTCTGTTCTATCGTCCCGAGCCGCCGCGTTCTCTATCTGGGCGAGATCAACGGCTCCCGCAGGACCGCACTCACGCGGCCACGCACGATCCTTCCTCGTTGGTGCAGGTGCGCCTCTCCCACGGCTGTCCTCTCCTTTTCATTTCGAGAACACCCACGCAATCAGCCTCGGGATGCTCGGGGGCTGACCTTGCGCGAGGATGCCAATGCGGAAGATTTTTGCGCTTGCCCACACGCAGCCGAGCATGAAGAGCGTGGTGAGCAGGACGCCGAGGGCGATTTCCCACGCGGGCACGCCGGGCGGGATGGCGATGCGGAGGAACATGATCATCGGCGTGGCGGGCGGGAAGAGCGACAGGGCGCGGGAGAACGGGCTGGCGGGAGATTGCAACACGGCCATCCAGGTGAGCATCGGGATCATCACCACCATCATCACCGGGAACATGAGGTTCTGGGCGTCGCGGATTTCCGAGCAGGCCGCGCCGACGGCGATGAAGAGCGAGCCGAACATCAGCAGCGCGAGGAGCTGGAAGAGGAAGAACCACGCGAAGAGGTGGCCGGGCACGTTGCCGAGCTGGCCGAACTTCCAGAGCATCCACGAGACGCCGCCGAGGTAGATGGTCGAGAGTGTAAGCGAGACCAGCACGGTGCCAAAGAGCTTGCCGAGCATGAGCTGGAACGGCGACACGCTGGCGAGGAGCACCTCGGAGATTTTCGCCATCTTCTCCTCGAGCACGGTGTTGAGGAGCGAGGGCGCGCTGCTCATCACCGTCATGAAGAGCAGCATCATCGCGCCGATGGGCACGGCGTGCGTGGCGATGGGGTTCTCGCGTTTGGCGGCGACGACTTCGCCGGAGGTTTTCTTTTCCGCAAGGCCCAGGCGTTGCAACGGCACCTGCCGCGAGAGCTGGCGGACCTGCTTGCTGTCCACTCCAGCGGCGGTGAAACGACGCTCGCGGATTTCCGCGTTGATGGTGCTGTCGAGCCAGGCTGGCAGGTCCTGAAAAGTCGGGGTCTCCGTGTGGTAGCGCAGCTCAGTGTCGGTTTTGGCGTCGGGCACTAGGATGTTGCTCCCCACGATGACGAAGGCGAAGAGCTCCTTCCGCTGCACGCGCTGGGAGAGCTGGAGTTCGGCGGCCTTCGCGTCGTCGCCGGTGAGCTTGAACTCCTCCGGCACGAACTCTGGCTGCTGCGGCAGGTCCATCTTGAGCCGCTGGCCCTTCATCTCGATGGAGACGGAGTTGTCGCGTGTGCGCAGCGACTCGTTGCGGGCCTTCGCCTTGGCTGCGAGCGATTCGTAGATCTGGCCGGAGCGGTCCAGCACGGCGAAGCGGCGCGGGGTGAGGTCGGTCTTTTTCTGGGCGTAAAACTGCACGGCGATGGTGAGCGCCATGATGAGCGGCAAGGCGAGCACGCCGAGGATGAATGCCTTGCTGCGGACGGCGTTCAGGTATTCGGTGACAGCGACGCGCCAGACTTTTTTCATGGGAGGAGTTTGAGCGGTGAAAGTTTAGCTGGCCTCGTGCCAATGCAAGCCGGGCGGCAGCGCGAACGCGGCATACTCCAAGTGAAGCACCCGCCGATGACGCGTGCTGGCTGAGCGACTCGACGCGTGCAGCAGCAAGGGACGCATCAGCAGCGCGTCGCCAGCCGCGGCGACACAAAGCTGCTCAGGCTGGCTCGCGCGCAACTCCTGAATACGCACAGGCGAGAGCCGGCCCGCGCGGTGCGAGCCGGGCAAAACGCGAAGTGCGCCGTTGTCGGCGTCAGCGTCGTCAAGGTGGAGGCGCACGGCCAACATCTGCTCCAGCAATTGCACGGGTGGCTGCACATGGGGGACGCCCTCCTTGGTGCTCCAAGGTCCAAAGCCATGAGCCTTGGCGTGCTCACGCACGGCGAGCGTGAGGTCTTGATGCCACGGCACCAGCCAGTTCGCGTCAGGCGACTTGTCGAAGTAGAGGGCGCGGACCGGCACGGGTTCCATCGGCAGGTGCGGGCGAACGTGGCAAAGCAAGTGTTGCGAGCAGGCAAGTGCGGAAACCTCGGGATGGGCGAGCAAACCGCGCCGTCCGGCCCCGGCAACCGGACCGAGCGCCGCCAATATCCGCTCCACATTCTGGTGTTCCAGTGCGCCTCGCAGGAGCGTGAAGCCGTGTTGCTCGACTGTGAAGTTCATGGCTATCCCGCTGGCCTGCGGGACAGGAGTATCCCGCTCACGACCCGCCTCCCGTCGTCTTGGGCATGTGCACCTCCTGCAAGTCCGGCTTGGCGATGCGGATGAAGATGTCGTGGAGCGAGGGCTTGCAGACCTCGAAGTGGCGGACGGTTGTGCGCGACGCGAGATCGCGCAGGAGCGACTGCGGGTCGGGGTGGCGGAGTTCCTGTGACTGGCCGAGGTCGCGCACCAACTCGACGCCGGGCAGGCTACGGAGGAGTTCCGCGCCGCCCGATGTGTTCACGCGAATCGTGTCTTCGCCGAAGGATTGCTGGATGGAGGCGAGCGTGCCGTCGAGCACCTTGTTGCCCCGGTAAATCATGAAGATGAAGTCGCACATCGTCTCGGCCATCGTCATGTCGTGCGTGCTGAAGATGACGGTGGTGCCCGCCGCGCGGAGTTCGAGGATGGCGGAGCGGATGACTTCGAGATTGACCGGGTCGAGGCCGGAGAAGGGTTCGTCGAGGATGAGCAGCTCGGGCCGCGCGACGACGGCGGCGATGAACTGGATTTTCTGGGCCATGCCTTTGGAGAGCGCCTCAACTTTCTTGTCGGTCCACTCGCTCAAGTCCATTTTCGCGAGCCACTTCTGAATCTCCCCGGCGGCGGCGGCGCGCTTCATGCCCTTGAGCGCGGCGTAGTAGGCAAGCACGCGGCGGACGGTCATCTTCTTGTAGAGGCCGCGCTCCTCGGGCAGGTAGCCGATGCGGTCGTTCGCGGCGCGCGTGCTGCGCTCGCCGAGCACCTCCACCTCGCCGGAGTCGGGGTGGAAGATGTGGAGGATGGTGCGGATGGTCGTGGTCTTGCCGGAGCCGTTGGGGCCGATGAAGCCGTAGGTGCAGCCGGTGGGGACTTCGAGCGAGAGCTGATTGACGGCGGTGTGCTGGCCGAAGGTCTTGGTGACCTTGGTGAGACGGACTGCCGGGGAGGCCGGTTTGGCTAGCAGGGACGATGGCATCTTTGACGGTGCGCATTCCGGGGCCGCGCGGAAGGGTTGGCAAGGCGAAAGGCGGCTGTCACAAGCCGCAGGCCCGGTCAGGGCTGATACTTCTGCGCCGGGTCGTAGTTCTTCCCACCGATGGGTGGCGGCGGGCTGGGCGGTGGAGCGACTCCGTTCGCGCGCATCACCTTCTCGATGGCTGCGACGGTCTCGGCGATGGGCTTAAAGTTACCGGGGCGAAAACCCTGCGCGATCAGCAGCGGCGTCCAGCCGGCCTTGTTCTTCTGGTTCCAGAGCGAAATCTTCGCGCCCTTGTTGGCGAGCAGTTCGACCATCGTTGGAAGACTCTTGTAAGCCGCGCCGTGCATCGCGGTCTCGCCGTTCGAGTCCACGGCGTTCACGTCCGCACCGAGCTTGAGCAGGTATTCCACGGCGGCGACACACTCCGGTTCCGTGCCCGCCTCTTCGGTCGGCGCGTGGCAGCCGAGGCCAGCGGCGGCCATCAGCGGCGTGGCTCCGTCCTTGTTCGGGAGCTTCGGGTCCGCGCCCAGCTCGACGAGCAGCTTCATCAGCGGCAGGTCAGCGGTCTTCGCTGCGAAGAGAAATGGTGTCGCGCCGATGGTGCTGAGTTTGCCACGACCGGAGGTGCCGCGCGTGAGCCGGGCGTTCACATCCGCGCCGTGCTTCACGAGCGCGCGCACGAACTGGTCCCAAGTCACGTTGCCCGAGCCGTCCGGTGGCGGCTGACCGGAGTCGTCGTCGCCGCGATTGGGTTTGCGGACGGAGGTGAGCAGATGCAACGGGGTGAGGCCGGAGCGCTGGTCGTTTGGGTTCGCGCCGGACTTGAGCAACTCGACGGCGAGTTCGTAGTGCGCGTTCTCGACCGCGAGCAGAAGCGCGCTCGTGCCATTCGAGGGGAGACGGCCGCCGCCGCGCTCGGCCACGATGGGGTCGTTCACATCCACGCCGGACTTGAGCAGCGCGCGAACGGTGGCGACACGGCCTTCACGCGCGGCGAAGTGCAGCGGGGTGAAGCCGGATTTGAGCCGCGCGGCCTTGTCCGCCCCGGACTTGAGCAGCAGCTCGACGACTTCCGCGTTTCCCTCAGCGGCGGCCCACATGAGCGAGGTCTGGCCCTTGCGGTCGGTGGCGTCCACCTTCGCGCCGCGCGCGAGCAGCGCCTTCACCGGGCCGGGACGACCCGTGCGCGCAGCGGTCATCAACACCGTCTCGCCGCCGCGCAGGGTTGTGTTCACATCTGCGCCCGCTATGAGGAGCGCCGTGACGATGGCCTCGTCGCCGTTCACACACGCGAGCGCGAGCGGTGCGACGCCGAATTGGTTCGTGGCCTTCGCGTCCGCGCCGGCGGCGAGCAAGAGTTTCGCGGTGGCCGCCTCGTTGTGATACGCGGCCCAGTGGAGTGCGGTCGTGCCGTCCGCCTGGGCAGATTGCGCGGGAGCCTTTGTCCTCAACAGTTGTTGAACACGCGCCCAGTTAGCCTTCTCAGCGGCGTCGGCGAGTGGCGATTGCGCGGCGAAGGTCGTCAACGCAACGGCGAGCAAGCCGATGGTCAGGACGCATTTGCCAATTCGCCGGAGATTCATCGCACGAAGCTTCAAATCCCCAAAGGCCGAAACAGCTCGTTCATCTTCCCGTCGCTGTCGGCGAACTTGTCGAGGCGGACGCCGGCCTTGTCGAGGAGCGCGAGGTGCAGGTTCGCGAGCGGCGTCGGCTTCGCGTGGCGGATGTGGCGGCCGCCCTTCATCACGCCGCCCGCGCCGCCCGCGACGATGATGGGCAGGTTGATGTGGTCGTGCTGGTTTGGGTTGCCCATGCCGCTGCCGTAGAGATAGAGCGAGTGGTCGAGCAGCGTGCCGTTGCCTTCCTTCGTCGCCGCGAGCTTGCCGAGGAACTCCGCGAAGAGGGAGACGTGGAACTGGTTTATCTTCGCCATGCGCGCGACTTTCTCCGGGTCATTGCCGTGGTGCGAGAGCGGGTGGTGTGGGTCGGAGACGCCGGTCTCGGGGTAGGTGCGGTTGCTGGTCTCGCGCGCGAGCTGGAAGGTGATGACGCGCGTGACGTCGCCCTGCATCGCGAGCACCTGCAA
>JACRKB010000111.1 GCA_016235545.1 Verrucomicrobiota bacterium
AGCCCGCCACGCCGCCGCCCGGTTGCCAAGGTGACGCGCTTACAGCGCTCGGCTTCCTCGTGGCCTCGTTGACCTGGGGCTTCACCCCAGGCTAGCGAATGCCGGGCTTTCAGCCCGAAGCACCGACTCGCGTCCGGTCTTGCAGGAAAGTGAGATGCGCCCTTCCCGTCCCAGCCACACGCGACGGGGTTGCCTCCTCACGCAGTCCACTGACAAACTCCCGCCATGTCCGGACCGGCCACCGTCCTCATCGTCAGCGACCCGCACCACGCCGGCCCCGCCGAGCAGGCGCGGCGCGGCTACGAGCTGGCATGCGCATCGAACTGGGCGGTGCGTCAGCTCGTGTCACTCTACCGTGGCCATGTCTGGCTGCGTGACCCGCTGGGCAACGGACGTTTCCTCGATGCCTTCCTCGCCCGTGCCGGCGCTGCCGACCTGGTCATCGCCAACGGGGATTACAGCGCGGACTCGGCCTTCATCGGCGTGGCGGATGACGCGGCCTTCGCCAGCGCGCAGGAGTGTCTGGCGAAGTTGCGCGCGCGCTTCGGCGAACGCCTGCACGCCACGATCGGCGACCACGAGCTGGGCAAGGTGAGCCTGGTCGGTGGCCACGGCGGCCTTCGGCTGGCGAGCTGGCCGCGCACGACAGTGGGGCTGGGCTTGCGCCCGTTCTGGCAGGTCGAGCGGGGGAGCCACGTCTTGATGGGCGTGACTTCCACGCTGCTGGCCCTGCCGACCTTCGAGCGGGAGATGCTGCCGGAGGAGCGCGCGGAGTGGGAGGCGCTGCGTGGAGCGCACACGGAGGAAATCCGCGCGGCCTTCGCCCGCCTCAGCCCGCACCAGCGCGTGCTGCTCTTCTGCCACGACCCCACCGCGCTGCCCTTCCTGGCGCAGGTGCCGGGAGTGAGCGAGCGGCTGGGGCAGATTGAGGCCACGGTCATCGGCCACCTGCATTCGCCGCTCGTGCTGCGCACCGGACGCGTGCTCTCCGGGATGCCGCCGATTCGCTTCCTCGGGGCAAGCATCCGCCGGATGAGCACGGCGCTGAATGAGGCGAAGCTTTGGCGTCCGTTCAAGGTGCGGCTCTGCCCCTCGCTCACCGGCATTCAGTTGTTGAAGGACGGCGGCTGGCTGACGGTGGAGCTGGACGGTGATGCGCGGCGACCGGCGAAGTTCCAGTTTCATCCGTTGCAGTGGGTTGATGGGTTGAAGGGTTGAAGTGTGCGTTGCTTTCGACCCGCTCAAACAGTCTGCGCTCGCCCCTCTTCAACTCTTCAACCCTTCAAGCCTTCCGCCTCCCCCCTTCCCCTCCCTCATTGCTTTCACTCCTCACCTCCGTAAGCTCGCCACGAAAGCCAACCGCGTGTCGCCCACCGGCCAAATCCTGAAGCGCCGAATCACGTCCACCGTCAGACGACGCGTGCCCGCGTTCCTCCTCGCCGTCCTCTGCGGCTGGCTCGCGCTTCCAGCACGCGCGGATGATCTCGATGCTGCGCGCAAGCTGCTTCTCACCGGCAAATATCCCGAGGCCATCACCGCCGCCACCAAAGGCGTGCAAGAGGAGGAAGGCAGCGAGGAGTGGCGGCTCCTGCTGGTGCAATCGCACATGGCCGTCGGCCAATACTCGCAGGCGCACACCGCGCTGACCAACGCACTGGGCAAGTATCCGCACTCCGCCAGCATCCGCCTCCGTTTCGTGGGCCGGGACGTGAAGCTCTTCAACGGCCTGCCCGACGACGCGAAGGAGTTTCTCGACGAGATCAACCGCCTCGCAGGGTCGCAGTCGTGGCGCTATCGCGATCCGGCCAACATCACCGCGCTCGGACGTGCCGCGCTGCTGCTGGGCGCGGACCCGAAGCTGGTGCTCGACCGCCTGTTCGATCCGGTGAAGAAGGCCGCGCCCGACTTGCGCGACATCCACCTCGCCACAGGCCAGCTCGCGCTGGACAAGGGCGACCACGCGCTGGCGGCGAGGATTTTTCAGGACGCCATCAAGCGCTTCAAAAGCGACGCGGACTTTCAGTTTGGCCTGGCGCGCTCACTCATGGGCGGCTCGCGACCGCAGGCGCTCCGCGCGCTGGAGCTGGCGATGGAGTTCAACGAGAAGCACATTCCTTCGCGGCTCCTGCTCGTGGACCATCTCGTGGACGCGGAGGAATACGAGGAGGCCGAAAAGCTCCTCAAGGAAGTGCTCGAAGTGAACGTGAACCAGCCGGAGGCGTGGGCGTATCGCGCGGTGATGGCGCACCTGCGCAACGACAAGAAGAAGGAGGCGCAGTTCCGCACCGACGCGCTGCGCCACTACACGAACAACCCGGCGGTGGACCAGCTCATCGGGCGCAAGCTCTCGCAGAAGTATCGCTTCACCGAGGGCGCGGCATATCAGCGGCTCGCGCTGAAGTCGGACCGGAACTTCCTCCCGGCGAAGTTCCAGCTCGCGCAAGACCTCCTGCGGCTCGGCGAGGAGGATGAGGGCTGGCGACTCGTCGCCGATGTGCATGAAGCCGACGGCTACGACGTGAACGCCTACAACCTCGTCACGCTCAAGGACACGACCGACAAGTTCGTCGCGCTGACCAACGAGCACTTCACCATCCGCATGGACGCGCGCGAGGCGAAGATTTACGGCCCGCGCGTCATGGCGTTGCTTCAACGCGCTCACGACACGCTCACGAAGAAATACGGCCTCAAGCTGGAGAAGAGGACCATCGTGGAGATTTACACGGAGCAGAAGGATTTCGGCGTCCGCACGTTCGGGATGCCGGACAACCCGGGCTTCCTCGGCGTCTGCTTCGGCTGCCTCATCACGGCGAACAGCCCGGCCAGCGCCCGCGGCCACGCCTCGAACTGGGAGGCGACGCTGTGGCACGAGTTCTGTCACGTCATCACGCTCACGCTCACGAAGAACAAGATGCCGCGCTGGCTCAGCGAGGGCATCTCGGTCTATGAGGAGCGGCAGGCCAGCCCGGCGTGGGGCCAGGTGATGAACCCGCGCTACCGCGAGATGATCCTCGGCGACGAGCTGACGGCGGTCGGCGACTTGAGCAGCGCGTTCCTCACGGCGAAGAGCGACCTTCATTTGCAGTTCGCCTACTACGAGTCGTCGCTGGTGGTGCAATTTCTGATGGAGAAGTTTGGCGTGGAAAAGTTGCGGAAGATTCTCGCCGACCTCGCGACCGGGAAGGAAATCAACAAGGCCATCGTCGAGCACACCGCGCCGCTGGAGAAGATCGAGAAGGACTTCGAGGCCTACGCGCAAGACTTGGCGAAGAAGCTCGCGCCGGGGCTGGACTTCGAGAAGCCGAAGGGCATGGCGGGAATGCTCCCGGGAATGATGACGCCCGGCCTTCGGCCGCCAGACGGCACGGTGATAATCCCGCCCGCTGTTCCCACTGCGCCGGACGGCAAGCCCATCCTCGACCCGCTGAAGTTGCATCCGAAGAATTTCCACGTCCTCACGCAGCAGTCCAAAAAGTTGATGACCGAGAAGAAGTGGGCCGAGGCGAAGGAGCCTCTCAAGAAGCTCATCGAGAATTACCCGACGCACACGGGCGGCGACTCCGCGCTTTGGCTGCTCGCACAGGTGCATCGCGAGCTGAAGGAGACTTCGCAGGAGCGCGAGCTGCTCTCGAAACTCGCCGCGCTCGACGCCGACGCGGTGGACGCCTATCTGCGCTTGATTGAACTTGCCGCCGCCACGAAGGACTGGCCGGTCGTCGCCGAGAACGCCCGCCGCTACCTCGCCGTCAACCCTCTGGTGCCGCAGCCGCACCGCTGGCTCGCGCGGGCGAGCGAGGAACTGAAGCAGCCGCAGGAAGCCATCGCCGCCTACCAGACCGTCCTGCTCCTCGATCCACCCGACCCCGCCGATGTCCACTTCCGACTCGCGACGCTTTTCACGACGACCGACGCGAAGTCCGCGAAGCAGCACGTCCTGATGGCGCTGGAGGAGGCCCCGCGCTTCCGAGCGGCGCATGAGCTGTTGCTCAAGCTGGCCGCGACTGAGAAGCCTTCTCAAACGGAGAGCAAACCCAAGAGACCATGAATTCCCGCGCCCTCCGCCTCGCCGCGCTGCTCGGCTGCCTCGCAGTCAGCGTCGCCGTCTTCGCCCAATTCCGCGGCGGCGGCCGCTTCCGGGGCGAAGGCAACTACTCCGGCGGCGGCTATCCAAAGACGGCGCGCGAGGCAGAGCAGCACAGCAACGAGACGCCGATGTGGACGAATGCGCCGGCGTTCAAGAAGGACGTGTTCACCTTCTGCCGCATCCGCTACAGCAGCAGCTACGGTTACGGCGGACGCAGTCGCGGCGGCTGGAGCACGGACTTCCCCGACGCCGACCTGAATCTCTCCTACCGCCTCCAGCAGATGACCTCGCTGAAGGTGGACCCGCTCGGTCGGCTGCTCACCATCGAGGACCCCGACATGTTCAACTACCCGTGGGTCTATATGGTCGAGGTCGGCGCGCTGCGCTTCAGCGACGAGGAGGTGCCCATCATGCGGAAGTATCTCCTCAACGGCGGCTTCCTCATGGTGGACGATTTTTGGGGCGAGGCCGAACTGGCGAACTTCATCCGCGAAATCAAGCGCGTCCTCCCGGAGCGTGAGGCCATTGAGCTGGAGATGGACCATCCCGTCTTTCACAGCGTGTTCGACATCCAGCGCAAGAAAAACGAGATGCAATGCCCGAACATCTACACGGGCACGCAAAGCCAGTATAGCGGCATCACCTGGGAACGGGAGGACGCGGTCGATGTCCACTTCAAGGGCATCTTCGACGACAAGGGCCGCATGATGGTCTTCATCGCCCACAACACCGACAACGGCGACGGCTGGGAGCGCGAGGGCGAGAACGAGTATTACTTCAAGGAGTTCTCCGAGAAGCGCGCCTACCCGCTCGGCATCAACGTGATTTTTTACGCCATGACTCACTGATGAATGGCCCGCAGATAACGCGGATGACGCGGATAGAAAACTAATGAGCACGCTGCTGATACACGAGAAGGACACCTACGCGATTCTCGGCGCTTGCTTCGAGGTCTATAACGAGAAGGGCTGCGGCTTCACTGAGGATGTCTATCAAGAGTGTCTTGAGATTGAACTGGAGCTAAAGGGCATCCCATTTGTTGCCCAAAAGGAGTTGCCACTCACTTACAAAGGCCGGCGCTTGAAACGTAAGTTCAGAGCCGATTTCGTCTGCTTTGAACACGTCCTTCTCGAAATCAAGGCTGTCTCCCAGCTCGTGGATGAGCATCGTTCCCAAGTGTTGAACTACCTGCACGCGACCACCTGCCCCGTCGGCCTGCTCGTGAACTTCGGGCACTTCCCAAAAGTGGAATACGAGCGCCTCGTCCTCACCAAGAAGCGCACTGTTGAACCTCAGGCCGTCCCCGATTTCAAACTCTGACAATCCGCGTCATCCGCGTTATCCGCGGGCAAAACAAAAAAGGACAACAGTGGAAAACGAAACACCGCAAGCACCAGCCACCGCCGTCGAAGCTCCCACCCCCGCCCCGCCTCCGCTCCCCGAACCGACTGAGCAGCAAGTCGTCGAGCAACTCCTAGCCGCGCGCGGGAAAATCTACGGCGAGCTGGGCAAGGTCATCGTCGGCCAGCGCGAGGTCATCGATCAGATTCTCATCGCGCTGCTTTCCGGCGGGCATTGCCTCATCACCGGCGCGCCCGGCCTGGCGAAGACGCTCCTCGTCAAATCCATCGCGCAGATTTTCCACCTGAAGTTTTCGCGCATCCAGTTCACGCCTGACCTCATGCCCGCCGACATCACCGGCACTGAGATTCTTCAGGACCAGGAGGGTGGGCGCATGATGACCTTCGTGAAAGGCCCGGTCTTTGCGAACATGGTGCTCGCCGACGAAATCAACCGCACGCCGCCGAAGACGCAGGCCGCGCTGCTTGAGGCGATGCAGGAGCATCAAGTCACCGCCGCCGGCTATCGGCACGCGCTGCCGGAGCCGTTCTTCGTGCTCGCCACACAGAACCCCATCGAGATGGAGGGCACCTACCCGTTGCCCGAGGCGCAGCTCGACCGCTTCATGTTCAACGTCGTGATGGACTACCTTCCGGAGAGCGACGAGGTGGCCGTCGTGCAACAGACCACTGCGAACCTGCGGCCCGTCATC
>JACRKB010000104.1 GCA_016235545.1 Verrucomicrobiota bacterium
CCCATGCGGTGCAGGTCAGCTCGCGCTTGCCGGCGAGGAACTCCTGATACACCGGCGTGCCGAAGATGGTGAAGAGCTGGCCCCACTCCTCAATCTTCGCGAACTTCTTCCGCGTCATGTCGCGCGTGAGGAAGAACTCCTTGGGGTCGCGGCCGAGACGCTTGACCATGTCCTTTTTGGCGGCGTCGTAATCGTAGCCGGGCGAAATCGTGTGGCCATCCACGTCGAGCGAGGAGAGGAACTTGAACATGTCCTCGATTTCCTGCACGTCGGTCTCCTTGTAGACGGTCGTGTTTGTCGCGGTCTGGTAGCCGAGAATCTTCGCCATCTTGATGGCGGCGACGCATTCCTTGAAGACGCCCTCGCGCTCGACGATGAGGTCGTGCGTGAACTCCAGTCCGTCCACGTGGACGTTCCAATACATCCACTTGCTGGGCCGGATGACGACCTTCGCCTTCGCGGCGGCGTCAGCGTTGCGGATGGCCTCGGCTTCCTTCTCGGTAACCAGCTTTTCTGCGACGAGCTTTTGGAGTTTGGGCTCCATTTCCGGCGTGAAGACCGCGGCCAGATAGTCCCGCATCTTCTTCCGCATGAACATGGCGTTCGTGCAGATGTAGATGATGCGCCCCTGCCCGCGCAGCCCGGCGACCAGTTCCTCAATCTTCGGGTAGATCAGCGGCTCACCGCCGCAGATGGACACCATCGGGGCGTCGCAATCCTGCGCGGCGGCAAGGCATTGCTCCAGCGGCACCATGTCCTTGAGCGACGTGGAGTATTCGCGGATGCGCCCGCAGCCGGTGCAGGTGAGGTTGCAGGTGTGCAACGGCTCCAGCTGCAAGACCATGGCGAACTTCGGTGTCTTGCGAAGCTTGTGCTTGATGATGTGACGGGCGATTTTGACCGTCAGCGCGAGGGGGAAGCGCATAGGATTACTGAATTGAAGCGATTTGCCGCGCCGTCTCGGGCACCATCTGAAGGCGCTCGTCCGGCGAGGTCTGGGTTGGTGCGTGGATCAACCTCGGAAACAGGAAGGTCGAGGGCGACACTCCCTGCGAGGTCCGAAAGCCGCCGCAGCCAACCAACCCGAGCGCGAGCACGGGGAGGATTGCCAACAGGGGCCGTTTCCAACTAAAACGCATCGCAGCACTATATGGAGCCGGGCAAAGTCAGCGCAACGCCTATTTCCGCCGCCCCCAGCGGCGGGTGCCGCGCAGCCCTGCGTCTGCGCGCAGGCGTCCTCCTCATGCTGATTCTGCCGGCCCTGCCGCTCCCCGCCTCCTCCGCGCAGCCGCCCAAGAAGCCTGCCGAAATCCCCATGTCCACGCTGTCGGCGAGGTTCTCCGACGCGGCGCAAATCCAGCTCATCAACGCCCGCAAAAAATTCCATGCCGACACCAACAACGTCGCGGCGGCATGGGCACTTGGCCAGGCGTGTTTCTGGCGGGGCGAGTTCGCCACAGACGACGAGGAGCGCACGGCCCTCGCGAACGAAGGCATTGCCATTTGCCGCGCCCTGACCATCCGCGCGCCCACCGTGCCGGAGGGCCACTACTACCTCGCGATGAATCTCGGGCAGCTCGCGCGCACGAAATGGCTCGAAGCCCTCGGCATCGTCAAAGAGCTGGAGCGCGGCCTCAAACTCGCCTGCGGCATGAGCCCGCGCCTCGATCATGCCGGTCCCGACCGCTGCCTCGGCCAGCTTTACCGCGACGCCCCCGGCTGGCCCATCAGCGTCGGCAGCAAGTCCAAGGCGCGCACGCATCTGCTGCGCGCCGTGGAACTCGCCCCCGAATTTCCGGAGAACCATCTCGAACTCATCGAGACTTGGCTGATGTGGAAGGAGAGGAAGAACCTCCAGCGCGACCTCGACGCGCTGGCTGCGCTGCTGCCCAAGGCGCGCCAGCAACTCACAGGCGAAGCATGGGCCGCCCACTGGGACGATTGGGAACGCCGCTGGCAAGCAGCGCAGTCCCGGTCCGCTGAGTTGTTGAAGAAGAAATAGCCACACCACGGCGCGCGGGCTGCGGTGGCGTTGAACGTGGCTGTCACCAGCTGACCGCCTTTGAACTTTGAACTTTGAACTTTGAGCTTACACCCTAACCTCCGCCGCCATGAGTGAACGTCCCGAGACACGTCTGGCCCGTTGGCCTTCCATTTCGCTCGTCGTGTGCCTGGCGAGCGCGGCGGTGCTGGATTATGGCGCATGGTTGGTGGTGGAGCAGAGCCCTCACCCAATCAGTGTTTGGGTGGCTATCTCGGCCTTGGCCGCTGTCGGAGCCGCCGCATGGGTCGCCATTTACCCGTTCTCCACGGACGCGCAGAACGTCACCAAGCTCGACGAGCTGGACAAGCTTCAGTCCGCTGCGGGCCAGATTCAAAACCTTGAGAAGGTCGCCACGCAGATCACCATCGCCACCGCGCAGTGGCAGAACGTGCAGGAGCACAACGCCAAGGCCATCGAGTCCGCCAAGCAGGTTTCCGAGGAGATGTCGCAGGAGGCGCTGCGCTTCGCAGACTTCATGCAGAAGGCCAACGACTCCGAGAAGGCCACGCTGCGGCTCGAAGTCGAGAAGCTCAAACGCGCCGAGACCGACTGGCTCCAGGTGCTCGTGCGCGTGCTGGACCACGTCTATGCGCTCCAGCGCGCGGCGAAACACTCCGGCCAGCAAACTCTCATCGAGCAGCTCGCGCACTTCCAGAACGCCTGCCGCGACGCCGCGCGACGCATCGGCCTGGTGGCGTTCGCGCCGGCGGCGGGCGACGGCTTCGAGCCGGGGCAGCACCAGACGGCGGACGGGCGCAAAGACATCCCAGACGACGCGAGGGTTTTCGAGACCGTCGCCACCGGCTACACGTTCCAAGGCCAGATGCTGCGGCCTGCGCTGGTGTTGATTGATGCGCCAAAGGCTCCATTGCCGGTGCAGCCGACGGCAGTCGCGGCACCGCCGGCGGCTGGGAGTGCTGAACTGCCACTCACGTAACGACTGCTGACTCTCAACGAATCCAGCGCATACCGGCCGCCGTCAAAGTCTCGCGATGAACCAAAAGCAATCCACGACCGCACTGCTCGCCGGCCTGCTGCTTTCCGCGCTGGCCGCCGACGCGGCGGTGCCGCCGTCAAAGCCCACCGCCGCCGACCTCGCGTTTTACGCGCAGACCGTGAAGCCCATCCTCGCGGGCTCGTGTTTCGACTGCCACAGCCACGAGGCGAAGAAGTTTAAGGGCGGCCTCGCGCTGGATTCCGCCGCCGCCATCCAAAAGGGCGGCGACACCGGCCCCGCGCTCATCCCAGGCGACGTGGAGAAGAGTCTTCTCATCAAAGCCATCCGCTACACCGACGCCGACCTCCAGATGCCGCCGAAGAACAAGAAGCTCGGCAGCGACCAGATTGCCGCGCTGGAGAAGTGGGTGAAGCTCGGCGCGCCGATGCCCGACAGCGGGGCGAAGGTCGCCATGCGCGGCAAAATCTCTGACGAGGACCGGCAGTGGTGGGCGTTCGTGCCGGTGCGGAAGCCGGCGGTGCCAGCGGTCAGCGGTCAGCGGTCAGCGGTCAAGAACCCGATTGATGCCTTCATCCTGCAACAGCTAGCGGCGAACAAGCTCGCACTCTCGCCCGAAACCGACCGCGTCACGCTCGCGCGCCGCGTTCACTTCGACCTCACGGGCCTGCCGCCCACCCCATTTGAACTCGACCAGTTCCTCCCTGACAAATCCCCCGATGCTTACGACAAGCTCGTGGACCGTCTGCTCGCCAGCCCACGCTACGGCGAGAAATGGGCGCGCCACTGGCTCGACCTCGTCCGCTACGCCGAGTCCGACGGCTACAAGGCGGATGACTACCGCCAGCATGCCTGGCGTTACCGTGACTACGTGGTGAAGTCGCTCAACGCCGACAAGCCCTACAGCCAGTTCATCACCGAGCAGCTCGCCGGCGACGAACTCTACCTCAACGCGAAACCCGAAACCCGAAACCCGGAACACTTGGTGGCCACCGGCTACTTCCGCGCCGGCATCTACGAATACAACAACCGCGACGTGCGCGGCCAGTGGCAGCGCATCCTCGAAGACATCACGGACACTTCGGCGGACACGTTCCTCGGCGTCGGCCTCCAGTGCGCGCGTTGCCACGACCACAAGTTCGACCCGCTCTTGCAGAAGGATTATTACCGCTTCCAAGCCTTCTTCGCCCCGCTGCTCCCGCGCGAAGACCTCGTCGTCGCCTCGCCTGCTGACAAGGCCGCTTACACCGAGAAACTTGCGAAGTGGGAAGCTGCCACTGCCGACATCCGCGCGGAGATTGAGAAGCTCCTGGCGCAGACGAAGAAGAACGCCATCGCGGGCGCGATTGAGAAGTTCATCGAGGACATCCGCGTGGACATGAACAAGCCCGTGGCCGAGCGCACGCCTTACGAGCATCAGATTGCCGAGCTGGCGTATCGGCAGGTGACTTACGAGTTCGACAAGCTCGACGCCAAGCTCAAGGGCGAGCCGAAGGAGCGCGTCATCGCGCTGCGCAAGCAGCTCACTGCCTTCGACCATCTCAAGCCCGCGTCGCTCCCGCCATTCTTCGGCGCGACGGACGTCGGCCCCATCGCGCCGCCGACAATCCTGGCCAAGGGCAAGAACAAGGAAGCCATAGCGCCCGGCTACCTCAGCGTGCTCGACGCGAAGGACGTGCAAGTCGCCGCTCTGCCGAATTCCACGGGCCGTCGCAGCGAACTCGCGCGCTGGCTCACCGCGCCCGAGAACCCGCTCACCGCGCGCGTGATGGTGAATCGGCTTTGGCAGGGACATTTCGGTCGCGGCCTCGCCGCTAACGCGAGCGACTTCGGCAAGCTCGGGGAAAAGCCGTCGCATCCCGAGTTGCTGGACTTCCTCGCCGCCACGTTCGTCGAAAAGGGCTGGAGTCTGAAAGCGATGCATCGGCTGATGGTGACGAGCGCGACCTACCGGCAGTCGTCGCAGTTGGGCACGCAGCCGTCCGCCGCCAACATTGACCCCGAGAACAAGCTGCTCTGGCGCTTCCCCATCCGCCGCCTCGAAGCCGAGCAGATTCGCGATGCCGTGCTCGCCGTCACCGGCGAGTTGAAGCTCGAACCCGCCGGCGGTCCCGGCACCGACCAGCTCACGCCGCGCCGCTCGATTTACAGCAAGTGGCTCCGCAACGCGCCGAACCCGCTCCTCAACGTCTTCGACCTCGCCGAGCCGTTCCAGAGCGTCGCCCAGCGCAACGTCACCACCACCCCGCCGCAGGCGCTCCTGCTGCTCAACAGCCAGATGATGCTGCGCCACGCGCGCTCGTTTGCGAAGCGCCTGGAAGAAGAGCACCCCAGCAGCGACGAGGACATGGTCAACGCCGCCTACCGCCTCTCGTTCAGCCGCGAGCCGAGAGCCAACGAGCGCGCCGCCGCGCTGCAATTCCTCACCGAGCAGAAGCAGCGCCTCGGCGCGAAGGGCGAGAGCGACAAGGCCCGTGGTTTCGCCGCCGAGAAGATGCCGTATCGCGACGGCGTCGCGGCGGTCGTCGCGCCCGACATGGGCGGCGATGCGCTGGCTGTGCCGGACAGCCCGAGCTTCCCGACGGGCGACTTCACCATCGAGGCGAACATCCTCGCGCGAACCGTGGACGCGACCGCCGCCGTCCGCACCATTGTCGCGAAGTGGAGCGGCGATTCAAAGAAGCCCGGCTGGGGTTTCGCGCTCACTGGCGACGGCTCGCGGCGCAAGCCCCGCACGCTCGTGCTCCAAATCATCGGTGTGAAGCAGGACGGCAGCTTCGGAGAGGAGGCAATCTTTTCCGACCAGGTGCTCGCGCTCGCCAAGCCCTACGCTGTCGCCGCCAGCGTGAAACTCGCCACCGCCAGCGCGCCCGGCGAAGTGACCTTCTACGTGAAGGACTTGTCCAACGACGACGAGCCGCTCTCGGTCGCGAAAGTGCCGCACAAAATCACCAGCGGCTTCACGAACCCGCTTGCGCTCAACCTCGGCGGTCGCGCGGGCAAGGGCGGCGGCTTCGACGGCATGATTGACGACGTGCGCCTCTCGACCGGCGCGCTGAAGCAGGAGGACTTGCTGCTCGGGGCCGAGGCCGCCGTGACGGACGCCACCGTCGGCCTGTGGCAGTTCGAATCCAAGCCCAGCGCGTTCAAGGACGCCACCAAGCACGCCAACGACATCCAACTCAAACCCACTGGCGCGAAAGCCACTGCCACCGCCCGCGCCGCCGCGATGGCCGACCTCTGCCACGTGCTGCTCAACGCGAATGAGTTTGTGTATGTGGATTGAACGCGAGGAATCATCGCGCTAGCCTGCCCTCGATGCTGACAAGCACATCAACGCTTATCACCGCTCACGACTATCAGGAGATGCCGGAGGGGCCGCCGCATTTCCAGCTTGTCGAGGGGAAGCTCTACATGACGCCATCGCCCGAGTTCTACCACCAGAGCGTTGCGCTCAACATCGCCTCTCTCATCCGCTACTTTCTGCGCGAGCACCCGCTCGGCAAAGTCGCCATCGCGCCGAGCGACGTTCAGCTCGACTTCGTGAACGTCCATCAGCCGGATGTTTACTTCGTCAGCAACGCACGCCTTAAAATTATCTCCAAGCAAGGCCCCGTCGGCGCGCCCGACCTCGTGGTCGAAGTGTTGTCCCGCAGCACCGCCCGGCTCGACAAGGGGCCGAAGCTCCGTGTCTATGCCCGCTCCGGAGTGAAGGAGCTTTGGCTCGTGGACAAGGAGAAGAAGGAAGTCGTCGTCTATCGCTTCGCCGAGGACATTCAGGAACCGGTGGCGACGTTGCGCGGCAAGCAGAAGCTCACGACAACGCTTCTGCCGGGCCTGAAGCTGTCGCTGTCGGAAGTGTTTGAGGAATGACCCATGAAAAAATACGGCTGCAACCAAGTTGACTGGGCTGTGTCCCGTCGCGACTTCCTCACCAAGACCGGCGCGGGCTTCGGCGCGGTCGCGCTGAGTTCGCTGCTCGCGGAGAACCCGCTCTCTGCTGCGCCGACGGCTCCCGTCGTCTCGCCGCTCGCGCCCCGGCTCGCGCACTACGCGGCGAAAGCCAAGAGCGTCATCTTCCTCTTCATGGAAGGCGGGCCGAGCCACCTTGACACCTTCGACCCGAAGGAGGCGTTGAAGCAACACGCGGGCAAGCCGCTGCCGCCCAGCTTCACCAAGGGCCTCATCACCGCGATGGGCGAATACAACTCGCCGATTTTCCCCGACCAGCGCCAGTGGAAGCAATACGGCCAGGGCGGCCTGTGGATTTCCGACTGGTGCAAGCACGTCGCCGAGTCCGCCGATGACATCGCCGTGCTGCGCTCGTGCTGGGCCAACGGCATCGTCCACTCCAACGGCGTCTGCCAGATGAACACCGGCTCCATCCTCGCGGGCCGGCCCTCGCTTGGCGCGTGGGTGACCTACGGCCTCGGCACGTTGAACCAGAACCTCCCGGCCTTCGTGACGATGCAGGACAACAACGGCACCGTGGTGAACGGCCCGCGCAACTGGGGCGCTGGCTTCATGCCCGCCGTCTATCAAGGCACGCGCATCCTGCCCGGCAACGAACCCATCGCGAACCTCAACACGCCCGAGGGCGTCAGCGACGAGCAGCAGCGCGGCAAGCTCGACTTCCTCAACACCGTCAACCGCCAGCACGCCGCCGCGCGCCCGCAGCAGTCGGAGCTTGATGCCCGTATCGCCGCCTACGAACTCGCCTTCCGCATGCAGGCCGAGGCACCTGACGCGGTGGACTTGTCGAAGGAAACCGAGGCGACGAAGAAGCTCTACGGCATGGACGACTCCGTGGCCGCGCCGTTTGGCCGCATGTGCCTGCTCTCGCGCCGGCTCGTCGAGCGCGGCGTGCGTTTCGTGCAGCTCTACAGCGGCGCGGGCAGCAAGTGGGATGCGCACAGCGGCATCGAGAAGAACCACGGCGACCGCTTCCGCGAGACCGACCAGCCCGTCGCCGGCCTGCTCAAGGACTTGAAGTCGCGCGGGCTGCTCGACTCGACGCTAGTCATCTGGGGCGGCGAATTTGGCCGCACGCCGATGAGCGAGAAGGGCAACGGCCGCGACCACAACCCGACCGGCTTCACGATGTGGATGGCTGGCGGCGGCGTGAAGGGCGGCCAGGTAATCGGCTCGACGGACGAGTTCGGCCTGCACGCCGTCGAGGACCGGATGCACGTCCACGACCTGCACGCGACGATTCTCCACCTGCTCGGCATCAACCACGAGCAGCTCGTTTACAGCTACAAAGGCCGCCCCGAGCGCGCGACGATGAACGAGGGCGAGATTTACCAGCGTATCACGGGGTAGGTGATCGGAGCGCGGACGCCCGCAGAGCAGCCGGTGCGAGCTGCACCAGAGGAAGGGTCGTCGGATGCGGTGACCGCGCTGCTGTTCCATTTGCATTCTCCCAGCCGTTCGCAAAGAATCTCGCGCCGCTTCCGCCCGACCTGACGTTCACCGCCGGGTTGCTGTTTGAACCAGCTGGAAGGCGCGTTGTCAGTCACCGCATGAACGCTCGAACGCCATCGCAGGCCCCGCGCCGCCGCGCGCTGGGCGTCGCTCTGGCTGGGTGTGTGGCGGCCCTGTTGCTGGCTGCACGCGCGCAGACTGCCGACGTGCGTCGCGACACCACCGTGACCGCCGTTGAGCGCGTCATGCCGAGCGTTGTGAACATTGCGACCACCGCCGTCGTGGACAACACTGACCCTTCATTCCGCTGGCGAGCGGAGTTCTTCGGCTACCGCGTGCGCCCGCAGCTTGAGGAAGTCCCCTCCAGTGTCGGCTCCGGCGTCATCATGGACGAGAGCGGCTACGTGCTGACCAACGAGCACGTCGTCAAGGGCGCGAACCGCATCTGGGTGAAACTCATGGACGGCCGCGAGCTCGAGGCTGAACGCGTCACCGGCACCACGAAGACGGATGTGGCATTGCTCCGCATCAAGACCAGGGAAGGTGACAAGTTCACGCCCGTGCGCTTCGCGGCGGACGACGACCTGCTGCTCGGCGAGACGGTCATCACGCTCGGCAACCCCTTCGGTCTCGGCGGCTCCGTGAGCAAAGGCATTCTCAGCTCGAAGTCCCGCCGGCCTGCTCGTGAGGACAGCCCACTAGAGGTCGCCGACTGGCTCCAGACAGACGCAGCCATCAACCCCGGCAATTCCGGCGGTCCCCTCATCAACCTGCGGGGTGAACTCATCGGTCTCAACGTCGCCGTCTATCGCGAGGGGCAAGGCATCGGCTTCGCCATCCCCATCAAGCGCGTCAACGAATCGATCTCGCGCTACTTCACGCCCGAGGGGACGAAGGCGCTGTGGTTCGGCGCGCGAGTGCGTTCGGGTGCGAGCCTCCTCGAAGTCACCGCCGTCGAGTCCGCCAGCCCGGCGGACAAGGGCGGCCTGCGTGTCGGCGACACCATTCTCCAAGTTGCCGGCAAGTCACCGCGCAACTTCATCGAGTTCATGCGCGAGCTGAACGCCGCAGGTTCGGACAAGCCGGTGTCCTTCTTGATTCGCCGGGCAAACGCGCAGCAAACCTTGTCCGTGCGCCTCACGCCCGAGCGCGACTTCTTCAACGCCGACCTCGTGCGGCAGAAGCTCGGTCTCCACGTGCAGGAGCTGACCCGCGAGCTGGCGGCGAAGATGGGGTTCCCGTTCTTCGGCGGCTTCGTGGTGACAGACGTGGACAAGGATTCGCCCGCCGCCGAGGCCAAGCTGGAAAACCTCTTTGTGCTCCGGGGCGTGGACAACCAGCCCGCGCGCGACCTCGTGGAACTGGGCCGTGCGTTGCATGCGAAGCGAGCCGGCGACACCGCGCGGCTGAACGTCATCGCGCCGCCCAAGCGCGGGAGCTTCGCCGGCTTCCGGGAAGGCAGCGTGGCGGTGAAACTGAAATGAGCGCCTCGCCCATCGCCGCCACGCCGGAGCCGCCTTACTACGCGGTGATTTTCACGAACGCGCGCACCGATGGCGAGCGCGGTTACGGGGCGATGGCGGAGAAGATGGTCCAGCTTGCGGCGCAACAGCCCGGCTTCCTCGGCGTCGAAAGCGTGCGCGGAGCGGATGGCGCGGGCATCACCGTTTCGTATTGGGACAGCGAGCTTGCCATCACCAAGTGGAAGCAGCACGCCGAGCATCAGGTCGCTCAACGGCTGGGCCGCGAGATCTGGTATGCGGACTTTGCGCTGCGCGTCGCAAAGGTTGAACGCGCCAGCCGTCTCGTCAACGCACAGGGAGCCACCGCATGAGCGCCACGCCGATGATCGAGGTCGAGAACCTCACGAAGCGCTACGGGGGCCGCGCCGCCGTGCGCGATCTGACCTTCACCGTGCAGCGCGGAGAGATCGTCGGCTTCCTCGGCCAGAACGGCGCGGGCAAGACGACCACGATGCGGATGCTCTCCTGCTTCATGCCAGCCACCTCCGGCACGGCGCGCGTGGCGGGCTTCGATGTTTTCACGCAGGCCGACGAGGTGCGCCGCCGCATTGGCTACATGCCCGAGGGCAATCCGCTGCACTTGGAAATGCGCGTGCGCGAATACCTCAAGTTCCGCGCCCGGCTCAAGGGCTTGAGCGTCGGACGCAGCCGCGACCGCGTGGACATCGTCACAGAGCAGTGCGGCCTCGGTGATGTGGCGAACAAGGTCATCGGCACTCTCTCCGGCGGCTACCGGCAGCGCGTGGGCCTGGCGGACGCGCTCGTGCACGAGCCGGAACTCATCATCCTCGACGAGCCGACCAAAAATCTCGACGCCCACCTCACCCGTGCCGTGCGCCAGCTCATCAAGGACGTGAGCAAGGACCGCACGGTCTTCATCTCCTCGCACCTGCTGCCCGAGGTGGAGCTGACCTGCACGCGCGTCATCATCATCCATCAGGGGGCCATCCGTGAGAGCGGCACTCTGGATGAGTTGCAGCGCAAGATGAGCGCGGGCCAGCAGGTGATCGCCGAGCTGGCCGCGCCCGTGCCGGACTTGCGCGAGGCCTGGGAGCGCATGGCCGAAGTCGAGCACTTCGACATCTCGGCAGCCGAGGGGAGCTTCCACCGCTGCTCGCTCACGCCCCGCGCGGGGGTGGACTTGCGTTCGCAGGTTTTCGAGCTGGCCAAGTCGCGCGGCTGGCAGCTCCGCGAGCTGACCCGGACGCGCCATTCGCTCGAGGACATTTTCGTCCACGTCACGAAGAGGGAGCAGGAGGAAGGCTGAAATGATGAATTATGAATTGAGAATTATGAATGCCAGCCCGGGGCCCAGCGCGTCTGGGCGGCAGCTTCACCCCTCATCCTTCATCCTTCGTCCTTCATAATCCGTGCAACCCTTCCTCACCCTGGTCCGCCGCGAACTCGGGAGCTGCTACGTCTCGCTCATCGGCTACGTCATTGTGGCCGCCGTGCAGTTCCTGCTGGGGTTGAGCTTCGTCATCGTGCTGCGCGCACTGGTCAACAAACCCTTCGACGTGCCGGTGACGGAGGCGTTCTTCAACAACGGCCTCTTCTGGCTCGTGATGCTGCTGGCTCCCCCCATCATCACCATGCGCACCTTCGCGCTGGAGAAATACTCCGGCACCTACGAGACGCTGATGACAACGCCTGTGGGCGACTTCCAGGTGGTGCTGGCGAAGTTCACCGGCGCGCTGTGCTTCTTCATGTCCGCGTGGCTGCCGCTGCTGGCGTATCCTTTCCTGCTCAAGCGCTTCTCCGTGGACCTCTCGCTGGTGGACACCGGCGCGGTGGGCGGCACGTTCACCGGAATCTTCCTCTTCGGCGCGCTCTACATCTCGCTCGGCTGCTTCGCGTCGTCGCTCACCCGCAACCAGATCATCGCCGCAATGCTCGCGATCGTGTTCGGCCTTGGCCTTTTCCTGCTGAGCTACCTCACCTTCATCATCCCGCCCAAGCCCGGCTGGCAGTCCGCAGCACTCCAGCACGTCTCGATGATCGAGCACATGAGAGACTTCACACGCGGCACCGTGGACACACGCCACGTCGCCTACTACCTGAGCCTGACGGCGCTGTTCCTTTTCCTCACGCTCAAGGTCGTGGAAAGCAGGAGATGGAAATGAAGAGAATGCCAAATGCCGAGCGCCGAGCGCCGAAAGGCCGGACCGCACACCTTCGCCGGACCGTTCATCATCCATCATTCCTCATTCGTCATTTTCCCTTGTCCCCCCATGCCTGACGATCTCGACAATCCTCCGCCCAGCTTCTCCGCCGCGCGCAAGCTCGGCACAGGCTTCGGCGTGCTTGTCGGCGTCGCCGCCTTCCTCGCCATCGTCGTGATGGTGAACTTCCTGGCCGCCCGCAATTTCAGGCGCGTGTCGCTTTCGGAAGACCGCGTCCCGCCGCTCGCGCCCGTCACGCTCCAGGTGCTCGCTGCATTGACCAACGACCTCCACGTCACGCTCTACTTCGACCCCGACGAGACGCTCTACGCGCCCATCCTGCAAAGCCTCCGCCAATATGCCAACGCCAGCGCGCGCGTGAAAATCACCACAGTGGACTACCAGCGCGAGCCGGACAAAGCCACCGAGACGCAGCGCAAACACAACCTTCCGCCCAACATCAAGGACATCGTCATCTTCGCCATCGCCGATCGCAGCCGCATCGTCCGGCAGGGCGAACTCTCGGAATACGACACGAGCAAGCTCCTCTCCGGCCAGAGCCAGGCGGTGAAGCGCAAGTCCTTCACCGGCGAATCCTACTTCACCTCGGCCATCCTCACCTTGATGGAGAGCCGCAAGCTCACCACCTATTATCTGCGCGGCCACAACGAGCACGACCCCACCACCGCCGGCACCAGGACGGGCTACGGCAAGTTCATCGAGCTGCTCCAGCGCGGCAACGGCCTGACACCCTTCGGCCTCTCACTGGCCGGCACCAACCCGGTGCCCGCCGATTGCAGCCTGCTCGTCATCGCCGGCCCGTTCACCCCGCTGCACGCCGACGAGGTCAATCAGTTGAACAACTATCTCAACCGCGGCGGACGCGCACTCGTCCTGCTGCCCGAGAACAGCAACTCCGGGCTGGAGCCGCTGCTCCGCACATGGGGCGTGGAACTCGGCGACGACCGCATCACCGACGAGGCCGGCAGCCGCGAGGGGAGCTTCGTCATCCTCAAAAACTACAGCGACCATGACATCGTCCGCCCCTTCGGCCCCACGCAGGACGGCCTCGTTGTCGCCACGCCACGCTCCGTCACGCCACGCTCGCCGACCAGCGCAGGCTCTGATGCCCCGCAGGTGCGCGTGCTTGTGAGCACCTCGCCCAGTGGCAAGGCCATCGGCAACCGCGGCAGCCGTCAGTTCGATCCGCGCGTGGACAAGGCCGGCGTCATTTCTGTGGCCGTGGCAGTCGAGCGCGGCGGCCTGAGCAGCGTGGAAGGCGGCTCCACACGCATGGTGGTCGTGGGCGATTCCTTTTTCCTGGGCAATGCGATGATTGAAAACTCGGTCAACCGCGACTTCGCCGCGAATGCCATCAACTGGCTGGTGGACCGGCCCAAGCTCGTCGGCATCGCCCCGCAGGTGGTGCGCGAATACCAGTTCAACATGACAGACGCACAGACCCGTTCCGTGCAATGGATACTGCTGGCCGGTGTGCCCGGCACGATCCTCGGCTTCGGCCTGCTCGTGTGGTGGCGCAGGCAGGTGTAGGCACCAACCTCGTGAACTCATCTCAAACAAAATGGCTCGTCGGCCTCGCCTTGGCGCTCTTCACGCTCATCGCGTTCACAGAGCTGCGCCGCCCTGCCGGCCCGCCCTCCGCGCCCGGCTCCGGGCAGTTGGTCCCGCGCCTGCGCCCCGCCACGGTGACCCGCATCGAGGTCACGCTCTCCAACACCACCGTCCGCGCCGAGTTCGCAGCGGGGCAGTGGCGGCTCACCGCGCCCTTGAGCTATCCCGCCGACCCGCTGCTCATCAGCGCACTGCTGGAAATCTGCTCCAGCCGCCGGCCACAAGTCCTCATCCCTGCCTCACAGATCAAGTCTCCCGCCGCCTTCGGCCTCCAGCCGCCGCAGTCCATCGTCCGGTTTCATCAAGGTGACGCGCCCATCGAGTTGCGCATCGGCGCGCACACGCCGGTCAACAACCAGATTTACATCCAGGTCGCCGGCAGCGGCGACATCGCCATCGCCGACGCCAACCTGCTCGGCTACCTGCCGCAGACCGCCGACGCATGGCGCGACCGCAGCCTGTTCGCGCTTGCCAATGTGAAGTTCGACCGGCTCCGCGTCCGCACCGGCGCTCGCGACCTGCTCCTGCAACTCGACGTCACCAACAGGCTCTGGCGCATCGCGCTGCCCACCCCGCCCAAGCGTGCGAACACCCCGCTCATCGAGGAGCTTCTCGTCAGGCTGCGCCAATGGCCGGTGCCTCAGTTCGTCACCGACGACCCGCGCGCCGACCTCGAATCGTTCGGCCTGCACACGCCGGAATCGGAACTCGCCTTCGGCACGGGCACGAACGACACGCTCGTCGTGCAGTTCGGCAAAAGCCCGACCAACCAGCCCGCCCTCGTCTTCGCTCGCAGCCTGGCAACGACCAACGTGATGCTCGTGCCGCGCGACCTGCTGGACGCATTGCGCGCCGACCTCTGGGAATTCTCCGAGCACCGGCTGCTGGACGCGCTTCCCGCAGGGGCCGTGGACATCCTCCAGGTGGAGGGGAGGGAAAAGTTCACCCTGCGCCTCCAGACCAACGCCGCCGCGCAGTTTGTCTGGGTGGCTGACGACGCGCTCAAGACGGTGATGGACCCGGTGCTCATGCAGAGCTTCTCCAACAACTTGATCATCCTCTCCGCCGTGGAGCTGGCCAAGGAAGTCGTCACCGACTTCGCCCCCTACGGGCTCGCCTCCACCGCGCGGCGCATCAGCCTGCTCAAATCCGGCACCAACGCCGCCGGCATGACCACCAACTCGCTCGTGGCTCGGCTGGAATTCGGCAACGGCAGGGTGGACAGCCTCTTCGCCCGCCGGCACGACGAAAGCTCCGTCTATGTCGTCCCGCGCGGCGATGTGGACCGCCTCGCGTGGTCGCTCGTGCAGATTCAGGACCGCACGGTGTGGAGCTTCACCTCGAACCAGGTCGCCGCCGTCACCGTGGACTTCGACGGCCAGAGCCGCCGTCTCACCCGCGCGCCGGGCGGCCGCTGGACAGAAGGTGCCGAGCCGGTGGACGAGCTGAAGAACCTTGCGCTGGAGGAGACAATGTTTCGCCTCGGACATTTGCGCGCGGAGCAGTGGTCCTATCTGGGCACCACGAACCTTCCCATCTACGGCATCGGCGCAGACAGCCGCCGGATCAGCGTGGAGCTGGCCGGCTCACCCGCTCGGACGAACACGGTCTGGTTTGGGAACATGCCGCAGGGGCGCAATCCCTACGCCGCCGTGACCGACCCGCGCAGCGGGCAGCCGCTGGTCTTCGAGTTCCCGCGCGCCCTCTTCCGTGACTACGTGGGACAATACCTGGGCCGCTAACAGCCTCTCGCAGTGGGTGCCAAGAACGACAAGCCGAAATCCTGGTCCTTCTGGCGAGTTTGCCGCGTCGGCTTCCGCTGCGTCCGGATCGTGGCCTGGCTGATCGTGCTCGCGGTGCTGGTCGCCTTCATGTGGTTCAACCAGGTTGGCGTCCCGGCCTTCGTGAAACGGCCTGTGCTCGGCGAGCTGCGGGCGCGCGGCTTCAACCTCGAATTTCAACGGCTCCGCTGGCAGTGGTTCCGCGGGCTGGTGGCCGAGGGGATTTCCGTCGAGAAATCTGGCGGGAAACCCGGCCCGCACTTCACCGCCGCCGAGGCCGAGGTGCAGCTCGACCACCAGGCGCTGCGGCAGTTCCAGTTCATCGTCACCGGCGTGGAGCTCCGGCAGGGAGAAATCTCCTGGACGGTCGCGCCATCGAATCTTCCCCCGCGCACGCTCACAGTGACGAACCTCTCCACCGCGTTGCGCTTTCTCCCTGGAGACGTGTGGGAACTCCCGCAGCTCAACGCCTCCGTGCAAGGCATCCAGATGAAAATCAGCGCTGTCGTGACCAACGCGACTGCGCTCCGCAAGCGCCAGACGAAGAGCGAGGGGCCATCCACTCCCTCCACCACGTCCAGCGGTGAAGCCATCCTCCACCGCGTGCTCACCGAGCTGGCCCGCGTGCAGTTCGCCGCGCCTCCAGGAATCGAGCTGGCCTTCCGCGGCGACGCGAAGCAGGAGCGCGGCCTGCAAGCCGAGCTGAAGGTGATGGCGCTGGACGTGCGCACGCCGTGGGCCGGTGGCCGCAACGCCATCTTTATCGCAAGGATTGTCCAGCAGCCCGGCACCAACGGCCCGGCCAGTGCGGACTTTCGTCTCGAAGCCGACCGGCTTCGCACCACGAATTTCAATGCCAGCGCGGAGCGCCTCCTCCTCACGGCCCGGCTGAATCGCCAGTCCGCGCGCACCAACGACTGGGACGCCTCGTGGGAAATCACGCTGAACGAGGCGAAAACGAAGTGGGCCGAGGCCGCCACGTTCCGCCTCACCGGGCAGACCGCGCCGCGCCCGCTCGCGCCCGACCAGCTGCGCGCGAGCCTCTCCTTGCACACGACGGTGTTGAAGTCCGAATGGGCGCAGCTCGCGGAGGGCCGGCTCACCGGCAATGCGACCTACGTGCCCGCGCGCAACGAGCTGCTCGCCGCCGATGCGGAGGCGCAGCTTTTCGCGCCGACGTCGAAGTGGGGCGAGGCCAAACAGGGGCGCGTGTCAGTGAATGTCACACGCGTCGGAGCGCGGGCTTCCGACCCGCAGCAGCCACAAGAGATCCAGGGACAACTGAAAGCCATCGCCAACTCAGGCCGCGCTCCAGCGGAGTGGGGCTTCTGGAGGAACCTCGCGCCGTGGCGGATTGAAACGTCCGTTGCCCTCGAAGGCGTGAAGTCGGACTTGAAGTCGCTCGAACTCGGCAAGTTCAACTTCGCCGCGCACTGGCGCGCGCCGAACCTGAGCGTCACGAATTTTCACGCGGAGCTTTACGGCGGCACGCTCGAGACGGACGCGCACCTTGATGTGGAAAGCCGCCGCGCCGCCGCCTCCGGCCAGTTCGACTTCGACGTGTATCGCATCCGGCACCTGCTGAACACGAACACGCAGCGCGAGCTGTCCCGCTTCGAGTTCGCCGCGCCGCCCAGGGTCGCCGCCAGTGTGGCCATCGCACTGCCGGCTTGGACGAACCGCGCGCCCGACTGGAAGGCCGTCGGCGATTCCGTCTCGCTCGCCGCACGCATCGAAACCGTCGCCGGGGCGTATCGCGGCGCGACTTTTCTCCAGGCCAGCACCGACCTCACGGTGACAAACGGCGTGCTGCGCCTGCCAAATCTCCGGGCACGCCGGCCCGAGGGCGAGGCCCGCCTCGCCTACACCGTCAACCCGCGCACGCGCGAATATCACTGGGCCGGGCGCGCGAATGTCTTCCCGCACGCCATCGAGCCGCTGCTGGAGCGGCCGGAGGAGAAACGCATTCTCACCAACTTCACCTTCACCGTCCCGCCCGTCGTCGAGGGGGAAGTCTGGGGCCGCTGGCGCGCGCGCGAGGAGACCGGTTTCCGCGCGACGCTGGCTGCGACGAACTTCGTGCTGCGCGGCGAGCAGGTGGATGAGTTCAGCGGCAGCGTGGGCTTCACCAACGAGCTGTTCGCCATCTCCGACGTGCAAGCGCGTCGGGGCGCGGGCGTCATCACCGCGCCGGACGTGCGCATTGACGCGCGGCTCCAGCGGCTCTGGGTGACGAACGCGCACAGCACGTTCGATCCCTACGCCTTCACCCGCATCATCGGCCCGCAGACGGCGAGGGCGATTCGGGCGTATCAGTTCAGCAATGCGCCGACCGTGCGCGTCCACGGGGAAATTTCCTTCCGCGAATCCGAGACGACGGACCTGCACTTCGACATCGTGGGCGGGCCGTTCCGCTGGTCGTTCTTCCACCTGCCGCAGGTCACCGGCGCAATCCACTGGGTGACGAACCAGTTGGTCATCACGAACCTGGATGGCGCGTTCCACGGCGGGCGGCTGGAGGGCGGGCTGAACTTCGACTTCACGCCCAGGCAAAGCGCGGACTTCGGCTTCAGCCTCGCCTTCACCAACGCCAGCCTGCCCAGCTTCATCGCTGACTTGAGCGGCAAGAGCAACAAGCTCGAAGGCACGGTCGCGGGCGCGGTCACGGTCACGAACGCGAACACCACGAACTGGCAGAGCTGGCAGGGCTTTGGCGAGGTGCGGCTCGTGGACGGATTGCTCTGGGACATTCCCATCTTCGGCCTGTTCTCCCCGGTGCTCAACGCAATCAACAAGGACCTCGGCAGCAGCCGCGCCAAGCATGCGCAGGGCAGGTTCATCCTCACCAACAGCGTCATCTACACACGCGATTTGGAAATACACTCGCCGCCTGCGCGCCTGCACTACGACGGCACGGTGGACTTCGCCGGGCAGGTGAGCGCGAATGTCGAGGCGGAGATGTTCCGCGACACCTTTCTCCTTGGCCCGCTGCTGAGTTTCCTCACCTCGCCGATGACGAAGGTGTTCGAGTATCGCGTGACCGGCTCGCTGGCGAACCCACGGAGCGAGCCGCGCTTCATCCCAAAATTCCTCCTGCTGCCGCTGCGCCCCTTCCAGACCATCCGCGAGTTCCTCACGCCGGAGAAGCCGTGACCTTTGGGCCGCACTTGCCGTCGGCGAGGAACGCGGCCTCCAGGCCGCGAAACCATGCCCAAGCCAACTGTCTTCCGAATGCACCTTTTCCTCCCCAGCCTGCTGCGGCGTGAACGCCGCGCCCCGTCCGCCTTTCTCGCGTCCCCTGCTTTTCAAACTTCGGAACTCGGGCTGAAAACTCTTTCCTTGCTCCGCGTCTGACACCCGTGCTTTCCCGGCGTTTGCTGTTGAGTCTGTCGCTCTCCCTCGTTGGAGCGGCTTCTCTCCGCGCCGCCACAACGGAGGAGGGCATCGCGTTTTTTGAGAAGCGCATCCGCCCGCTGCTGGCGGAGCATTGCCATGAATGCCACGGCGGAAAAAAGGCCAAGGGTGGCCTGCGCCTCGACTCGCGCGACGGCTGGGCCAAGGGCGGCGATTCCGGCCCTGCAATTCTTCCCGGCAAGCCCGACGACTCACTCCTCATCAAAGGCGTCCGCCATTGGGACAAGGAATTTAAGATGCCGGAGAAGCCGCTCGCGCCCGCGCAAGTAGCGGACCTCGTCGAGTGGGTGAAGCTCGGTGCGCCAGACCCGCGCACGAACGCTCACGCGCTCGTCGCCACAGCGCCAGCCAAAGTCGCCTATGGCATCAGCATCGAAGAAGGCCGCAAGCACTGGGCCTATCAGCCGGTGAAGTCCGCGCCGTTGCCGAAGCTCAAGGACAAGGCCTGGCCGCGCAACGAACTGGACCACTTCACCCTCGCCCGGATGGAGAAGGCCGGCGTCACGCCCGCACCGGACGCCGACCCGCGCACCTTGATCCGACGACTCACCTTCGACCTCACCGGCCTCCCGCCGACGGCCGAGGAGACCGAAGCGTTCGTGCGCGACTTCTCACCCTCTCACTCTCCCACTCTCACACCCGCACACAAAGCAGGTGAGAAAGCGGGAAAGCGGGAAAGCGAGCCCCGAGCCATCGCCGTCGCCGTGGACCGTCTCCTCGCCTCTCCACACTACGGCGAACGTTGGGGCCGTCACTGGCTCGACGTCGTCCGTTACGCAGACACTTGCGGCAACGCCTCGGACTATCCCGTTCCGCAGGCTTACAAATATCGCAACTACGTCATCAAGGCCTTTAACGACGACAAGCCCTACGACCAGTTCATCCGCGAACAGCTCGCCGGCGACCTGATAAACTCAGAACTCAAAACCCCAAACCCAGAACTCTTGGTGGCTCCCGGCTACCTCGCCATCGCGCGCCACTTCGGTGGTGGGAAGGGCGAGGCGCACCTGACCATAGAGGACAGCATTGAGAACATGGGCCGCGCCTTCCTCGGGCTCTCGCTGAGTTGCGCGCGTTGTCACGACCACAAGTTCGACCCACTGCCGCAGACCGACTACTACGCGCTCTACGGCATCTTCAGCAGCACGACCTTCCCTCATCCCGGCAGCGAGGGTATGAACCGCCCGGCGAACCTCGTGCCTCTCGTGGCTAAGTCCGAACTCGAAGCCGCGACGAAAGCATGGAAGGGACAACTCGCCGCACTCGATGCCGAGGTGAAGAAAGCCGAAGCCGGCAAGGCCACCGCTGACAAGCTGCCCGACGCGCCGGACAAAAAAGCCAAGGTGGATGAAGCCGCGAAAGCCGTTGCCGCCTCGAAAGCCAAGCACAAGCAACTCAGCGAAACCGTCCCCTACGAACTTGCCTACGCCGTCGCTGACAGCAAGCCCGCCAACGCCCGGCTCCATGTTCGTGGCGACCCCACGCGTCTCGGCGAGGAAGTCCCGCGCCACTTCATTCAGGTTCTCGGTGGCCAGCCCTTGCCGAAGGACTGCGGCAACAGCGGCCGGCTCGACCTCGCCAACTGGATTGCCGACTCGACGAATCCGCTCACCGCGCGCGTCATGATGAACCGTCTTTGGCAACACCACTTCGGTCGCGGCCTCGTCACCACCTCTAATGACTTCGGCACGCGCGGTCAGGCCCCGACGCATCCCGAGCTGCTGGATTTCCTCGCCAAAAAGTTCATCGAGAGCGGCTGGTCCGTGAAAGCGATGCACAGAATGATTTTGACCTCACGCACATGGCAGCTCGCGAGCGGAGCCGTGACCCTGGTAGGGCGAGACTCCGTCGAGCCCCATCTCGAGCGCAGCGAGGCGAGCGCAGCGAGCATCTCGGGCAACACGCGGGGTTCAGGAGATACTCGCTCCGCTCGCGCCTCCTCCGTCGGCAATCAGGGTTCGACGGAGTCTCGCCCTACCAGCAGCGGCTTCTTCGGCCTCTTCTCCAAATCCAAGTCTTCCCCCGCCGAACTCTTCGCGAAGAACACCACCAAAGACCCCAACAACACGCTCTGGTGGCGCGCCGACCGCCGCCGCCTCGACGCCGAATCCATCCGCGACGCGCTGCTCCACGTCAGCGGCGACCTCGACGAAACCGTGGGCGGCGCGCACCCGTTCCCGCCCGTCCACACGTGGGGTTTCACGCAGCACAACCAGTTCTTCGCCAATTACGACAACCGCCAGCGCACGGTCTATCAGATGCAGCAGCGCCTGCGGAAGCACCCGTTCCTCGCGCTCTTCGACGGCGCGGACCCGAACTCCAGCACCGCCACGCGCGAGCCGAGCACCACACCGCTGCAGTCGCTCTTCATGATGAACGACAAGTTCGCCCACGAGCAGGCCGCGAAGTTCGCCGCCCGCGTGCAGCAGGGCGAACCCGACGAGTTCCGCCAAGTGGCACGCGCCTTCCTCGCCCTCTACGCCCGCCCGCCGCAGCCTGACGAACTGAAAATGGCAACCGACTACCTCGCGCAATTTCGCGTCAAGCTCACCGCGAAGAAACTTCCCGCTGACCAAGCGTGGGCCAGCCTCAGCCGCGCGCTGCTGGGGGCAAACGAATTCTTATATGTGGACTAAACCCGCCCGTGTCGGCGACTTGCAGTCGCCGCCCTCATCACTCAGAAGCGCGGACGCCTGCGTCCGCAGCAGCCGTCGCATGCCGTTCACGGATTGCGGACGAGGGCATCCGCGCTCCTTGCTGCGAATTTTCGCCTTCGTTGCCTTCGCCTCTTTGTCGCTGCTCCTCGGCCACGCTGCTGAAGTTCCCGCCGACCTGAAACTCACCGGCGACTGGCAGGTGAATGTGACCGTGCCCGGCAAGCGTGTTGCCGAGGCGACCTTGTCCATCACGCCGTCCAAAGCTCTGACTGTCACGGCGGAGAAATACGACTCGCTGCCCGTGTTCAATCCCAAGGCCGGCGGCTGGGTGCGCGGGGCGCAGCTCCGTGCGGTGCGGGCGCAGGAGACGACCACGCCCGGATTGCTGGACCAGGACAGCCTTGTGCTGCGCGCCGGTCCGGGTGCCGACGCGGAAACCTTCCGCAAGGGCACGGACTACGAGGCGGACTTGAGTTGGGGCACCGTCGGACGGCTCGCGACGGGCGGCATCAAGGAAGGCCAGCCCGTCTTCGCCAGCTACCGCCACGCGTTGCTGCGGCTCGACGCCATCGTGCTCACGCGCGAAAACCGCATCGAGCTGCGACAGGGCGTGCCCCGCGCCGCCGCACCCGCGGCACCGGAACTCGCAGTCGGTGAACGTCGGCTCGCCAACGTCTGGCTGCCAGGACACCTCGCGAAGCTCGCGCCGGACCATATCTTCCCCGTTCTGGAAGCCGCTTACCCCGAGCCGGCCAAACCCAGCCCCACCGTCGCCGAACTACGCGCGCCCAAGGCGCTGAAGAAGCTCCGCTCCGGCGAGCCGCTCCGCATTCTCGCGTGGGGCGACAGCGTGACTGTCGGGACCTACGTGCCGAACCCGGCGAAGGAGCGCTGGCAGGAGCAGTTCGTGGCGCGGCTGCGCGAACGTTTCCCGCAGGCGAAGATTGAACTCGTCACCGAGGCGTGGGGCGGCCGCAACACCGGCAGCTATCTCAACGAACCGCCCGGCAGCGAGCACAACTACCGCGAGAAGGTGCTCGGCGCGAAGCCCGACCTCGTCGTGTCCGAGTTCGTGAACGACGCGGGCCTCAGCCCGGCGGCGGTCGAGGAGCGCTACGCGAAGCTGCTCGCGGACTTCACGGGCATCGGCGCGGAGTGGATCATCCTCACGCCGCACTACGTCCGCCCCGACTGGATGGGCCTGACCCGCGAGCGCGACATTGACAACGACCCGCGCCCCTACGTCGCCGGCCTGCGCGCCTTCACCGCGAAGCACTCCGTCGCGCTGGCTGATGCGTCGCTCCGCTACGGTCGCCTCTGGCGGCAGGGCATCCCCTACAACACACTGATGTTGAATTCCATCAACCACCCCGACCCGCGCGGCATGAAGATTTTCGCCGACGCCTTGATGGAGTTGTTTCCGTGAACTCACGCGGAAAGTCCCCAGCCATGCCACGCGCACGCAATCACGCCATGAAGCCGCCAATCTCAGCCCTGAAAGGGCGTCATTCGATAGCCCGGGGTGAAGCCCCGGGTAAATTGTCGCGAAGCTGGATAAGCCCTGAAGGGGCGCGACCTCTGCGTGCCGGTCGTGCGGCCATGTCCCGCCCCTTCAGGGCGGACGATTCTTTGGAGCGGCTAACCCAGGGCTTCGCTTCGCTTTACCCTGGGCTATCGAATGACTGCCTTTCAGGCCTGATTGTTGCCCGGCACGAGCCGCTCGGGTCTGAACACTGATTACTGAACACTTTCCCCGCCATGAACCGCCGCAGCGCCATCCGCTCCCTCGCCGGGAGTTCGCTCCTGCTGCCGGGCATGATTTCCGAACTGCTCGCCGCCGATGCGAAGCGCGCCGCCAGTTCCTCCGCCGCGCCCGCCGACCCGCTCGCGCCGAAGCAGCCGCACTTCGCGCCCAAGGCCAAGCGCGTCATCTTCCTGCACATGAGCGGCGGCGCGTCGCATGTGGACTCGTGGGATTACAAGCCGCGCCTCATCGCGGACCACAACCAGCCTTACGAGGTGCCGAAGAAGATGCTGGAGGCATTCGCGCAGAACAACCGGAGCGAGGTGAAGTTTTACAAGAAGCCGGTCTGGGACTTCAAACAGCGCGGCCAGTCCGGCCTGTGGATTAGCGAGCTGTTCCCCAAGACCGCCGAGTGCGCGGACGACCTGTGTCTCATCCGCTCGATGTTCAACGACCACGCGGACCACGCGCAGGCCACGCTGGGCATCCACACCGGCTCGGTCACGTTCACGCGGCCCAGCATGGGCGCGTGGGTGAGCTACGGTCTCGGCACCGAGAACGCGAACCTGCCGAGCTTCATGGTCATCGCGCCGGTGCTGCCGTATGCCGG
>JACRKB010000014.1 GCA_016235545.1 Verrucomicrobiota bacterium
CTCGCGCCGCTCACGAAGGGCGGCCCCGCCCAGTGGCCCGCCGTCGTGACCCGGGGCGTGCCTGGCACGGGCAGCGGCCCTTACGTCGTGGACCACATCACCGAGCCGGTGCCGAACCCGTGGAACGCCAAGACCTATTTCGGCGGGCACGACTTCTTCACCGATGGCCGCGCGGCGGTCTGCACCTTCCATGGCGACGTGTGGGTCGTCAGTGGCCTCGACGCGACATTGGAGAAGGTGACCTGGAAGCGCTTCGCCTCCGGCCTGTTTCAGCCACTCGGCACTAAGGTCGTGGACGGGAAGGTTTACATCACGGGCCGCGACCAGATTACGCGACTGCACGATTTGAACGGCGACGGCGAGGCGGACTTCTACGAGAACTTCAACAACGACACCTTCGTCACCGCGAACTACCACGAGTTCTGCCTCGGCCTCGACACCGACAAGGCGGGCAACTTCTACTACGCCAAGGGCGCGCCGTGGCCACCGACCGTGCAGTCGCCGCATCAAGGCACGATGCTCAAGGTCTCGAAGGACGGCTCGAAGCTCGACGTGATTGCCACCGGCTTGCGCGCGCCCAACGGCATGGGCATCGGGCCGAACGGGTGGATTACGGTCAGCGACAATCAGGGCCACTACATGCCCTCCAGCAAGCTGAACCTCATCCGCGACGGCGGCTTCTACGGGATGCGCCAGGCCGCGCATGGCAAGGCTCCGCCCGACGACAACATCCACGCCTACGACCAGCCGATGTGCTGGTTGCCGATGAACATGGACAACTCCAGCGGCGGCCAGGTGTGGGTGGAGAGCACGAAGTGGGGCCCGCTCAACGGCCAGCTCCTCTTCATGAGCTACGGCAAGGGCACGCTCTTCGCCGTCATGCCGCAGGAAGTGGACGGCGTGGTGCAGGCGGGCATGGTGCAGTTCCCGCTGAAGTTCCCGAGCGGCACGATGCGCGGTCGCTTCAATCCGAAGGACGGCCAGCTCTACACCACCGGCCTGCGCGGCTGGCAGACGGCGGGCGTGCGCGACGGCGGGTTCAGCCGCGTGCGTTACACCGGCGCGCCGGTGCGAATGCCGCAGGCGTTGCACGTCTCGAAGGACGGCGTGCGCATCACCTTCACCACGCCGCTCGACGAGGCCAGCGCCAAGGACGCGGGCAACTGGAACGTGGAGATGTGGAACTACATCTACTCCGGCGGCTACGGCTCGCCCGAGGTTTCGACCAAGGACGCGAAGGTCAAGCAGCACGACAAACTGGAAGTCACCGCCGTCAATCTCAGCGCGGACAAGAAGACCGTCACGCTACTGCTCTCCGAACTGACGCCGGCCATGCAGATGAAGATCAAGTTCAACCTCAAGGCCGCCGACGGCTCTCCTGTGAGCAGCGAGATTTACAATACCATCCACAAGGTAGCGGGGAAGTGAGTCCACAACTCATGCTTCTATGAACTCACGGACAATCGCCAAGGTGGTCTTCGGTTCGTGGAGTTCCTGGTTCGTCTATCAAGTCTTTGACATGGCGGCGAACATCCATGAGGTCTCCAAACCGGGTGCTTGGCGCTACTCTAGTTGGGTTTTCGGCGGAACCGTGACTGTGGGCATTGGTTGGTGGCTTGCTTGGAAACTTTACAAGGAGCCAAAAAGGAGCACTGCCAATTGGTTCGCCGTCATCTGTGCGATCCTGATCTGGAAGTTTTACGTCGGAGGGATTCTTTTCTTGATGCATCCAGCGTTTGGCGGGCACACGCTTACCGGAGCTATTGTTGAATGGTGGACACGGAGTTCCTCCTCCGTGACGACCACCGTCGAAACAGTCGCCCGTTTGCTGCTCTTGCTGTTTTCGGTCGGGTATTGGTCAATACTCTGTTTTGGCAGATCGGCTCCTAAGGAAGGCAAGCAGACTGGTCCGAGCTGAGTTTCACCACACACACACCATATCTCATGAAGCCTAACCTCGTTCCTACCTTACTCCTTGCTGGAACATTTGCCCTCCTCGCCGCCGACGCCCCCAGACCCAAACCCGCCGCCTACCTCACCGAGGCCGACGCGCGCGCCGCCGGTCCCGACTACGACTTGCAGGGCGAATACGCTGACGCCGCTCTCGGCGCGCAGGTCATCGCGCTCGGCGACAGCAAATTCCGCCTCGTGCTGCACACGGGCGGCCTACCGGGCGCAGGATGGGACAAGTCCGCGAGGACCGAAGTCGAGGGCGCGCTCGACGGCGCGAAGGCCGTCTTCACGAGCGCCGACGGCAAGGCGAGCGGCACCGCGGCTGGTGGACTCCTCACAGGCACGGACGCGGCGGGCAAGTCCTTCAAGCTCATCAAAGTCTTCCGCCAAAGTCCCACGCTCGGTGCGAAGCCGCCCGCCGGTGCGAAGGTCCTCTTCGACGGCTCCAGCCCCGACGCGTGGCAGAATGGGAAGATGGACGACCGCAAACTTCTCCGCTGCGGCACGAAGTCCAAGGACACGATTCAGAGCGGCACGCTGCACATCGAGTTCTTCCTGCCCTTCAAGCCCCTCGGTCGCGGGCAGGACCGTGGCAACTCCGGCGTCTATCTCCAGGACCGCTACGAGGTGCAGGTGTTGGACAGCTTCGGCCTCAAGGGCGAGAACAACGAGTGCGGCGGCATCTACTCCAAGCACCGCCCGGCCGTGAACATGTGCCTCCCCGCGCTCACCTGGCAGACCTACGACATCGAGTTCACCGAGGCGCAGTTCGACGCCGCCGGCCTGAAGACCAAGGACGCCACCCTCACCGTGAAGCACAACGGCGTGCTCATCCACGACAAGGCCCCGGTCAACAGCGCCACCGCCGCCGGCCTCAAGGAAGGCCCGACCCCCGGCCCAATACAGCTTCAAGACCACGGCAACCCCATCTTTTACCGGAACATCTGGTGGATGCCAGCGAAGTAGGCAGCGAAGGGTTTGCTGCCACAAAGAGGCACAGAAGGCTCAAAGCCGAAGAACTTGTCCCTGATTCCTCTATGTGCCTTCTGTGCCTTCTTGTGGCCAATCCTCCGGCTGAATCCCGCTCCCCCGCGTCTCGTCGGTAGTTCGCTCGTTCAACCAACACATTCGCAAATGAAACCCATCGCCCTGCTCGCCACGCTCATGCTCACCGCTTCCGCACTCACCGCCGCGTCCGTCTATGACGCGCCGGTCAAGGACATCAAAGGCAAGGACACCTCGCTGAAGGCTTTCTCCGGCAAGGTCATCCTCGTCGTCAACGTCGCCTCCAAGTGCGGCCTCACGCCGCAATACAACGGCCTCGAAGCCACCTACAAGAAATACCAGGCCAAGGGCCTCGTCGTCGCCGGCTTCCCATGCAACCAGTTCGGCAAGCAGGAGCCGGGCACCAACGAGGAAATCCTTTCCTTCTGCTCGACGAAATACAACGTGACCTTCCCGATGTTCGACAAGCTGGAGGTCAACGGCCCGGGTCGCCATCCGCTCTACAAGACGCTCATCGGCGAGGGCGGCAAGGACATCGGCTGGAACTTCGGCAAGTTCCTCGTGGGCCGCGACGGCAAGGTCATCAAGCGCTTCGAGCCGAAGACCGCCCCAGATGCGCCCGAGCTGACAGCGGCCATCGAGGCCGCGCTCGCGGCGAAGTGATCTGACTCTGAAAACGCGAGGCGCAGGAAGGCAACTTCCCGCGCTTTTGTTTTTGTCGCTACGCTCTTACGCCAGATACGGAATTGTCAGTGGTCCTTGCGGCAAAACGGCGACGCGAGCTTCGGGGCCGAGCGAGGCGAGTCGCGCGGCGACTTCCGCGCCGATGTCGCGACAGGGCTTCAAGTGCGCGGAGGAAAGCACTTCATCCGAGAGTTTGCTGAAGACCAGCACCTCCGCCTTGCGCTGGATGAGCGCCTGGATTTGCGCCTGCCATTGCTCGGGTTTAACGAAGCCGGGGGTCGCGAGCATCGCGAGGATTTCCTCGGAGCTGGCCGCGCTGCGCAGGAGCTTGTCCAACGGGCTGTTGGCCGGCACGCCTTCGCTGCACTCGCACGCGAGGATGATCAGGCCGCCGGGCCGCACGATGCGCGCGGCTGCGCTCATGCCCTTCACGCCCTGATAAAGATTCATGTCCAGCGGGTAGCCGCTGTTCGTCGTCACCACGATGTCGAACGGGTCCTTCACCCGCTGCATCGCGGACTTGCGGACGTATTCGTAACCCACCTTGTGCGCCGCCTGCATGTCGCCGGCGAAGACGTTGGTGATTTGCTTGGTCTCGTTGAGCGTGACGTTGAGCAGGAAGCTCGGGCCGACGCGCAACGCGATGTCGAGCAACTCCTCCCACAACGGGTTGCCGTCCGTGATGCCGAAGGCCGCGCGCGGGTCGCCGATGTTGTGCGCGCCGTGGTTGCTCATGACCGTGGCCAGGCCCGCGACGCCGGGCGCGATGCCCTTCGGCCCGCCGCTGAAGCCGGCAAAGAAATGCGGCTCAATAAAGCCGGTGATGATGCGCACGTCGGCGTGGGCGCAATGGCGGTTGATGAGCGCGGGCGCGCCGGTGCGGGTGGTGCCGAACTGCACCATGTCCGCGTCGTGCTCGCACTCGTGGTTGATGACGCGGTAGTTCGCCACGACCTCGGGCGTGAGCATCTTCTCCAGCTCGGCCTTCGTGTTCGGGCGGTGCGTGCCGGTCTGGTTGAGGAGCGTGATCTGGTCGCGCGTGACGCCGTGCTTCGCCAAGTATTCCAACACCCACGGAATGATGCGGTGGTTCGGTGTGGCGCGTGTGATGTCGGTGAAGTTGACGCACACCTTCGCGCCGGGCGTGAGCCACTCGCGCAGGGGCTTTGCGCCGATGGGGTTTTCCAGCGCGGCGAGGAGCGCGACCTTCTCGTCGGCGAGCGCGGGATTGTGCGCGGGCTCGATGACCGTGGTGCGGACGTCGGGGAATTCGACCGGCAGGTGGCTCTGGCCGTAGGCGAGATTAACTTTCATCGTTTCAAGTGAGGGAAAGGTAGGCGGGGAAAGGCAGTGAGGCAAAGCGTTTCACTGGGCTGGTAGGGCGGGCTGTCCTCAGCCCGCCGCCGCATTCGGACGCCTGCGGCGCGGTGAGGACACCGCGCCCTACCTTGCCTCAGTCAGCTCGCAGGATGCGGTAGAAGCGCGACGCGGCCGGTGCGGCATCGGTCTGCGAGATGTCCAACGCGGTGGCGGTTTCGGGGCCGCTGAGGTTTTGCCAAGCTCCTGTCACACCGTCCTTGAACTGCACTTGGTAGCTGCGCCCTACGACCGTTTCCCACGCAATGACGCGGGCGCTGCCGTCGGAACTGACGCCGACGGCAAAGGGCGCGAGCAGCTCGCGCACGGTCTGGTTGTAGGTGTCGGCGACGACGAGCTGGCCGCGCGCGGCGATGGCGAGGCCGTAGGGGTTGAAGAAACGCGCGAGGCCATTCGCGCCGTCCGCCGCGCCCTCCGCGCCCACGAGGCCGGCGATTGTGCTCACTCTCCCATCCGGCGTGAGGCGGCGGATGGTGTGGTGCGCGGCGTCGGCGATGTAGAGCGTGCCGTTCGGCGCGAGGGCGAGTTCAGCGGGCTTGCCGAAACGCGCGGAGGCAGCGGGGCCATCAGCGGAACCGTCTTGTCCGGCAGCTCCGGCGATGGTCGTGACAACACCAGCGGCGGTCACGCGGCGGAGGGTGAAGTTGTTGGCGTCCGAGACGAAGAGCGAGCCGTCCGGCGCGAGCGCGAGGCCGACGGGGTTGTTGAAGAAGGCGTTGGTGCCGGTGCCGTCAGCGCTGCCGAAGGTCTCCGGGTTGCCGGCGAGAACTGAGACGGTGCCGTTCGTGGCGATGACACGGATGAGATGATTGCCGCTGTCAGCCACGAAGACCGTGCCATCTGGGGCGACGACGAGGCCGAGAGGTTGGTTGAAGCGGGCGGAGGTGGCGGGGCCATCTATGTAGTCGGCGGTGCCAGCGGAGCCGGCGAGGGTGGTGACGAGACCGTTCGTGGTGACACGGCGGATGGTGTGGTTGCCGGTGTCCGAGACGTAGAGCGCGCCGTCCGGGCCGAGGGCGAGGCCGGTGGGGCTGTCGAAGCGGGCGTCGGAACCGGAGCCGTCCGCCGCGCCGGGCGTGCCGAGCAGGCCGGCCAGCGTGGTGACGACGCCGTTGGTGCCAATGCGGCGGAGGGCGTGGTTTTGGTTGTCGGCGACGAAGATGCTGCCGTCTGCGGCGATGGCGATGCCGGAGGGGTCGTTGAAGCGGGCGGTGGTGTTGGTGCCATCGAGGGAGCCGGGAGTTTCGGGCAGGCCGGCGAGTGTGCGAACGGAGTCTTGCGCTGAGACAGTGCGAAGCAGGCAGGTGAGCAGCAACACGAGGGCGAACGTGCAACGCCCGGGTGGCACCCGCGTCTCGCGGGTTGTTTTCTGCGTCCCGCAGAAAACACGGGCGGCGGAGTCCGAGCTCGCTAGTAAGTTCGCACGCCAAGAATTCGGCGGGACGCCGAATTCGACCCGCCTGAGGCGGGTGCTACCCAGTTGTGCGGTCGTGCTCACGCGGTGGGTGTTCGGATGGTTCAGTTGCCGCGACGGACCAGGCGGTCATTGCTCGGGCGCGTGGGCTGCGGCTCCGGTTCAGCTTTGAAGGGGCTGGGTTGCTTTAGCTTCGTGCCGGAGGCGGTGAGGAGTTCGCCGTTCTTCACCGCCACTTCCTCCACCTTGTAGAGCGGGCCGGTGCGTTTGGATTTCAGGTCGCTGGGCGTGGGGCCGGCGAAGTGGCGGAAGAATTTCTGCATCTCGTCCATCGTGAAGGGGCGCGAGCCACGGCGGCCGAAGACGACTGTCTGGTTGCCGGTCTCGTCCACCACGCGGTCGCGGTCGAGGCCGCGTGAGACGGCGACGGCGGGGCCGTGTGTGGGGTAAGTGGCGATGAGCTTCGGGCTGGGCGCGGGGCTGAAGCCCATGTGCGTGGGAACGTTCTCGGGCGAAATCATCTGGAGCACGCGCAGGCCGTTCTTGCCGTCGGCGACGAGGGCGAACATCGAGGCGTTGACCGAGCCGATTTGCACGGCGCGCGTGTCGTTGAGCTTGCCGTCGGCGTTGAACATGCGTTCGAGGCGCGGCTTCTCGGGGTTGCTGATGTCAATGAACGCGAGGCCCTCCGCGCCGTTCGCGACGTAGGCGAAAGTCCGCGCGTGGTAGAAGCGCTGGGCGTTCTTGAGCGGCACGGTCGCGCCGGGGATGAGGCGGGGCTTGGTCGGGTCGGTGAGGTCCACGACCTTGAAGCCGTCGTCGTCGGTCACGTAGGCGTAGCGGAACTGCACGCTGACGGCGCGCGGGCTCTTGAACTCGCCGTTGCTCAACTCGGCCACCAGCTTCGGCGCTTCGAGCTTGTCGTTGTGCAGGCCGAGGACGAACAGGCCCTTCTTCGCGACGACGAAGAGGTTCGTGCCGGCCATGTGGGAATGCATCGCGCCGGCGAGCTTGCCGTCGGGGTTGAAGCGGATGGTCTTGAGGTCCTTGTCGAGGAAGTTGTTGTTTGGGTTGCCGTCCACGAGCGTCGCGACCGTCGTCATCACGAGGCCCTCCTCGCGGTCGGTGATGAAGGCCCACGCGTAGATGAGGCTGATGGGCTGCTCCTCGTTCTCCGGCAGGCGCTGGCGCGTCGGGTCAACGCCCAATGTGCTCGGCAGCGTCACGCTGGTCGCGTATTTCGTGCGGATGTAGGTGCGCTGGCCGAGCGGCGAGACGGGCGCGGTGACGATGCGTTCGCTAAAACCTTTCTGGTCAATGTTCGCGACATCGAAGACCTCGAAGCCGTCCGCGCCGTTCGCGGTGTAGAGGTATTCGCCGCGCAGGGTGAGGTCCAAAATCTCTTTCGCGTGGTGGTGATGGATGAGGTCGTTGCCGTCCTGCTTCTCGGGCAAGACGGATTTGTTCGCCTCGACGTGGCGCTTGAAATTGTCCGGGTAAGCAAGGCGATGCAGATGGCTGCCGATGGCGGCCTGCGGCTCCTCCTGTTCAGTCCAAACGACACCGTAGAGACCGTCCTTGCCCGCGCCGACCCACGCGTAACGACCGAAGAAGTTCACCGTGCCGGTGCCGAAGCCGAGCAGCGAGGTCATCCACGCGTTGTTGCTGTTGTCGGCGGCGAGGTGGCAGTCGGTGCAACCCTTCGTCGTGCCGACGCCGCTGGTGGTGTGCGGGAAGTGCGGGTTGTAGGCCTGGCCGCTGTAGCCCTCGGCGCTGACGGTCTGCTGCTGCGAATAGACCCACTCGCGGTTGCTGTTCTGCGAGCCGACGATGATGGCGCTCGATGAACGCAGCACGGCGACGCGGTTGCTCTTGTAGCTCGCGTCCACGCCGAGCTGGAACACGTCATCGCGGACGACCTGCGGGTTGTAGCCGGTGAAGTTGCGCGTGGTCATGCCCTCGAACTTGTTCAGCGGCACGCGCTGGTTCGCGCGCATCGGGAGGTGGCAGCCGAAACAACTTGTCGCCCACGAGCTGTGGCAGACCTGGCAAGTGAGGTTGGAGTTGTCGTGCGCAAGGTCTTGCGGGCACTTCGCGGCGTCCGGCACGTCGCCCCACGTCTGGCCGTCGCGGCGGAGCGTCTTCGCGTAACGGCTCTTCGCGTTGTAACGCGGGTGCGTTGGGTCAAGCGTGTCGAGGGTCTGCGGGATTTCCCAGCGGACGTCGGGCGAGAGGTTGCTGCGCTGGAAGAGCCGCTTGCCTTCCCACACGAAGCGCGGGCCCCACGGCGTGCTGGTGGCCGCGATGTTCACGCCCTTGCCGCCGTTGCTGAAGCGCCCGCCGTTGCCGGTCGTGACGAGCGACGGGCGCGCGTTCACCGTGCCGTGGCAGTCAATGCACTCGACCGAAGTCGCCGCGCGCGGCTCGCCGTAGAGGTTGCCGTCGCCGTGCGAGTCGGTGAGAAAATGGCAGTCGGCGCAGTGCATGCCCTTCGCGAGGTGAATGTCCTTCAGGTGAACCGCCTTCTGGAACTTGTGCGCGTCGTCGTGCGGAATCTTCTGGTCGTCGAGCGTGAGCAGGTTGCCGGACTTGTCCTTCTTGAACACGGCGCGGAAGACCCAGCCGTGACCGTGGTAATCCGCAAACTGCGTGTGCTTCATGCGCGGGTTCAGCTCGGCGACCTTTTCGAGGAAGTCGAGGTCGCCCCACAGCCCGCGCGCGGCGGCGGCCTCGGGGTTCTTCGCGATGGCGTGGGTGAGCTGTTCCTCGGTCGGGTTGCGCTGCTTCTGGAATTCCTCCGGCTTGCGGTTGCCGAGGAAGTGCTTGTCGTTCGCGAGCGGGTTCGCCGGATGCGGATACATGAGGTCGCCGTCGCTCTCCTGGTCCCACCAGATGTAGCCGAGGAACGGGTTCACGAAAAGGTTGCCCTGGTGCATGTGGCAGTTCATGCACTGGCTCGTCGGAATGCTGCGCGTGAACTCGTGCTTGATGGGATGACCGCGCTCGTCTTTGCGGATGGCGGAGTCGCCGCTGAAGGAAAGCCCTTGGTGGCCATACTTGGAAAACCAGCCGGAGTTCACGGGCGAGCGGTCGTTCGCGTAGATGACGTGGCAGGCGGAACAGCCGGAGGAACGGTAATCGCCGGGATGATTGTTGCTGCCCATGAAGTCGAGCAACGGGTCGTGGAGGCGGGTCTTCTGCAAGTTGAGATAGACCGGGTCAATGCGGTTCAACGTGCCGAGGCCGCGCTCGCTGAGGCGGCGCGCAGGCTTGCCGGGCGGCTCGACGGCATTCGGAATGCCGAGCTGGTTCTGCTTCTCGCCGCCCTTCTCGAAGATGCGGAGAATGTTGCTCGGCTGGCCGATGGCGAAGCGCGGAAGCGGGTCGAGGTAGGGCAGGATGCCGTAACGCTTCGTGTCCTCGGGCGTGACGGGCGTGGGGTTCGTGAGGCGCAACGCGGTGCCGTCGGCGGCGTAGGCCTGGCCGTAGTGCGGGTTCTTGGCGGGAATCGCGCCGTTGTTGTAGAGCGCCGCGCCCCAGAGCATCGCACCGTGGCGCATCATCGAGTGGCCGACGCTGGCGACCTCCTGCTTGTGGCAGGTGCCGCAGGCCTTGTCCGCGACGCGCAGGTCGCCGGGGTTCACGAACTGGATGAACTCGGGCGACTCTTGGTTGAGGAGGATGGTGGAGTTGTTCGGGTTCGCCGAGCCGGGCCACCACTCGCCGTGACGCGGCGCGACGTGGGCCTTGCGCATGAGCAGGCCCGGCGTGGCGTTGCCGCCGTGGCAATCCGTGCAGCCGAGGACGACGTTCGGCGACTTGTGCATCGTGTGCTCGTCGGTGCCGACGTGGCATTCGAGGCAGCCGCGCGATTTGAGCGCGGCGGCCTCGCGGGACTGGTCAATGAGGTTTGGGGCGGGAAGTTTGCTAGCGGTGTCGCGCGGGAGGTCAATGGGGACGCTGATGGCGGGGCCGAAGGCGGGGGAAGCTCCAAGCTCCAAGCTCCAAGTTCCAAAGAAGCTCCAAGCGCCAAGCACCAAGCCGAGGATGCCCGTCGCACAGCGGACGGAGCGCGGCTGTGGTCGGAGACCCAGCCGCAGCGCGTTCATTGAGCACGAGAGGTCAGAAAGGACGATGCAGTTGCTCCCGGTGCTGCTGCGGCTGGTGCTTCGCACACAGCCGCGCTCCAGTCGCGTCGTTCGCGCCCGGTCGGCGCTTGGGCATTGGAGCTTCTCTGGAGCTTGGAACTTGGAGCTTGGAGCTTTCATGTCCTCAGTAAGTCAGGGTCAACGCAATCAAACCGCTGTAGAGAAAGTCATCCACCTTGCCGGCGCGCGAGGTGTCTTCGAGGCCGGTCACGGGGTCGGTGCTGCGACGGTAAATGTCCTTGTAGCCGCGGCCCGGCAGCAGCACGCCCCAGCCGGCGGAGAGAATCACGTTGTCCGTCAGGAAGGGCCGATACTGAATGCCGAGGCTCAGGTCGAGGCCGAGTTCGCGGTCAATCTTGTCCGTCAACAGCGCGGTGCGCAGCGGGTCGGTCTCGGCGAAGCGGATGTAGTTCAGGTTCAGGAACGCCTTGAGCTTGGGCGTCACGTCGATGTCCGTGCCGAGGCCCCAGAGGTAGATGCCGGGGTTCACGAAGTTCGCCTGGCCCTGCGATTTGCTCGACCGCAAGTTCGGCACGAGCGAGCCGCCCTGCTTCAGGCCCACCGCCGAGCCGCCAAGGTTGAAACCCTGTCGCACGTAGTAGCTGAAGGGCCCGCCGACGAAGTTCGGGTTGTCGAGAATCGTGTCGAAGCCAGTCGCCTTGCCATCATCCGCCTTGCTGTCGCCGCTCGCGTAAACGAAGGAAGCCTTGTAGCGCACCCAGTCGCGGTCGTAGCTGAGTTCCAGCGCGGCGAACTGCGCGTTGATGTTCACCGGCTGACCGGCGAGGCCGTTGAAGTCGTCGCGACCGAAAGCCTGGTAGAACTGGTGCGAGACGTTCCAGCGGCCGATGTGGCCGTCGCCGCCGAAGCCGAGGTAGTAGGCGCGCACATCATGCTGGCGAACCGTGCCGATGGGCGTGGGGCGGACGATGTTGCCGTTGCGGTCGTAGTGAACGTCTGAGTCGTCGAGGTTCGCGTGGAAGCTCCAGGTCGTCGTGTAGCCCTTGAAGAGCGTGTCCTGCAAGTAGGCGTTTGCGATGACCACGCGCTGGTTGCGCTGCTCGAAGGTGTTCAGGCCGGAGTTCGTGTCCTTCTCCCTCATGTCGAACACCGCCGCGTTGTATTGCACGCGGTTGTTCGCGTAGTTGCCGAAGAGGCGGCCGCCGAGGTTCGTGTCGTTGAAGAGGAAGCCGCGAAAGTCGGAGCTGAATGTCTGGTTGCCGCCCTTCATCGCGATGAAGTCGTAGTTGTCCGAGAGGTCGCGCAGATGCAATTCGATGAACGCCTCTTGCAACGACCAGTAGTCCTTTGTGCGCACCGTCGAGCGGCGGCCGGCGAGGCTGTCGGCGGACGTGAGCTGGCCGGCAAGCAAGTCGGTGATGTGGGCGGGAGTCGTGACGAAGGCGTTGCTTGGGTTGGCGAAGTTGTTCCCCGGCCCGCCGCCGAGGAAGCCGCGCGGGTCGGGCGAGACGCCGCCGGTTTCCTGCACGTGCAGGTAGTTCACGTTGTAAACCGGCGTGAGCTTGATGGCCCACTCGATGGGCTTGAAGACCGTCTCGCCGCGAAACAACTCGACGGAGAACGCCATGTTGTTCTGCACCGCCAGAGCCTCGCCGCGACCGAAGAACTCGTAAGCGCCGGGCTGCGCCGCGCTGCCGCCGCTGGGCGTGGGAACGTTCACGCCGACGAAGTCCGTGGAGTTGTTGACCGTGACGTTGAGGAAAATGTCCTGGCCGATGACGGGCAAATCGCCCTTGAGCTTGCTCTGATAATACGGATGCCACAGACGCGGCTCGTGATAGTAGAACGGGTCCTCGCCGCTGCCGTTGGCGTAGCGCTTCCACGGCAGGAAGCCCGTGCGCCAGCGGTCGTTGGCCGACTCGGTGTTCGGCGGCAGTGCGACGCCCGTGTCGCGCGCGATGCCGTGGCTCTCGAAGTGCGGATGGAAGGGAAGATTGCGGCGGGTGTTCGTGCGCGGGAGGTCGAGTTCCTTCGGCAACGCGTCGAGACCGTGCTTCGGCTTCAACTCGGTGGACTTCGGCTCCAGTCCGACGGTGCGAATCGGTGTGCGCGGCAAAGCGAACGGCACCGGCTCCGAGCCGTAGCCGCTCGGAAACTTCGGCGGCACAGCAACGACCTCGGTGTCCCGCAGCGGCACGCGCGGCAAGGCGAGCGGTGCGGGCAACGGCTCTGAACCGAACGCGGGGCCGAGCGTGAACTCCGGCTTGAAGAACGGTTCCTCGGCGGCGGGCTTCGCGTTGCGCGCACCGGGGTCGGGGTTGAACTGCGGCGGGGCTTTCGGCGCGGGCGGTGTGGTGCGAGTGACTTTGAGTTGCAGGCCCGAGGCTTCGGGCACGAAGGAGAACGGTGAGGTCGGACCAGTGCGCGGGTCGGGACTGAATTTGCCCGGTGCGGCTGGCGGTGCGCCGCTGCTCAACGTCACGCGCAGTTCGAGCGTTTCCTCAATGGGCGGAAACAGCAGCGACGCGGGGAACGGGAGAAAGCGCTTGTCCGGCTCGGGGCTGAAGATGCTCGGCGCGAGCGGTGGCGGGCCGGCGGTGATTTCCTGAAGTGGCTTGAGGCGGTCGCGCTCGCGCATTGCTTCCTCGAACGGCGAGAGCGGCACAGAACTGGTAGGGTGAGACTCCGTCGAGCCCTGACTGCCGACGAAGGAGGCGCGAGCGGAGCGAGATTCTTGGTTCGGGTTTCCGCCCGAGATGCTCGCTTTGCTCGCCTCGCTTCGCTCGATGTGGGGCTCGACAGAGTCTCGCCCTACCGGGCGGGAGGCGTGCGTGCGTTCGGTGAGTTTTTTGCCGGGCTTGACCGGCTCCGCGCCGTGGCCGGGCGCGCACGCGAGACCCATCGCCACGCCGGGCGCGGCGGACCGGAGCAGACCGCGCAAAAGCGGGAGTCTTTTTCCCTGAAATGACGCCGGCATCTGCCCGGGATGAAACGCGAGACGCCGCGCGCATTGCAAGCTTCCGCGTGTAAGCGAAGTGTAAAGCTCCCGTCAATTTGCTTGCCCCGTCGCGGTGGATTTCTGACAACTTGCGCCACGTGAAGCCGGCCATCCTCATCCTCGGGCTGCTCCTGTGCGCGCTGCCCGCCCGTGCGCAGATGACCCTCGTGGAGGTGACGACCGTGCTGGCGCAGGCGGTGTCGCGCGCAGCGGTCGTCTCGCCTGCGAGCGTGGTGGCCGTGGTGGACCGCGAAGGGTTCGTGCTCGGCGTCTGGAGCGTGAACGGCCTCGCCCCGGCGGCGGACATTCAGGCCAACGCCATCGCCAAGGCTGGCACGGCGGCGTTTCTGAGCAGCGCGCAGAACGCCTTCACCCCGCGCACGGCGGCGATGATTGTGCAGCAGAACTTCCCGCCGGGCGTGAACAACAAGCCGCCCGGCCCGCTCGTGGGCGTGAACTTCTCGCAACTCTCGTTCTCCGACATCAACCGATATAAGCTCCCCGCCGAGGCTGGTCTGCTCACGCTCGGCTCCAGTCCAGCCGCGCCGTTGACGCAAATCGCCACGCCGCTTACCGGCGGTCTCGCGGGCACGGCGGGCGGGGTGCCGCTCTACCGCGCGGGCGTGCTCATCGGTGCCGTCGGTGTGGCGGGCGATGGGGATGACAGCCCGCTGAACATCTCGGCCTCGACCGTCATCAGCCCGAAGGTGGACGAGGATGTGGCGCTTGCGGGCCAGGTCGGCTTCGAGCCGTCCGCGCGCATCCGTGGCAACAAGGTCTTCGTGGACGGCATCGCGCTGGCCTACGTGGCGAGCACGACTTTGCCGGGCGTCGTCACTCCGCTGGGCGGCATCGGCGCGGCAGTTGCAGGTTTCGCGCCGACGGCCAGCCCGGCTGGCCCGCTGCCTTACGTGGCCGCAACGATGGGCGGCGTGACCGGCGAGATTCGCCAGGCCATCATCGCCGACCCGGGCGCGGTCCCGTTGCCCGGCGGCACGGCGCGGCTCACGGCGGCGGAAGTCACGGCCATCCTCACCGCCGGCGCGAACCGCGCCCGCACGACGCGCGGTGGCATCCGCCTGCCACGCGGCGTGCAGATGCAGTGCTTCATTTCCGTGGTGAACAATCCCAACCTCGCCGGCACCGCGCCCGTCTGCCTCGGCACGTTCTGCACTTCGCCGGACTCGACGCGCTTCAGTTGGGACGTGTGTGTGCAGAAGGCTCGCACGGCGGTCTTCTTCAGTAGCGACGCGCGGGCGTTCACGGCGCGCACCGTGGGCTTCATGGCGCAAGGCACGTATCCACCCGGCATCGGCGGGACGACGCCCGGCATCTTCCTCGGCTTGCAGGAACGTTTCTCCATCATCACCATCCCGGCCATCGCGGCGGTCAACACGCTCAATGGCGCGGCCTTCACGACCTCCATCGCGGTGAACCCAAACTTGCCGAACGGCATGACCATCTTCGCCGGCTCCATGCCGCTCTATCGCGGCGGTGTGCTCATCGGTGCGGTGGGAGTGAGCGGCGACGGCATTGACCAGGACGACCTCGTCGCAGCCTCCGCAGCTGCGGCACTCGGCGGCATCTTCCTCCCGCCGGAGCCAGTGCGTGCTGACCGCAGCCTGCATCGCGGCGCGCGTCTGCCACTGGTGAAGTTCCCGCGAAACCCGGCACTGTAGAAAAGGCATTTTGCCGCGAAAGGGCGCAGGGAGCACAGAGAATGAAAAGCCAAAGGCAGAGCTTCCAACGTCCAGAGGCGCGTCCGTTGAACGTCGAGCATTGGACAGTAAGCCTTGAAAGTTTGTCGTGCCTCCTTGCGTTCTTTGCGCCCTCTCGCGGCCATTCAGTTCTTCTCTTCCTGCTCTTCAGCCTCGCCGCCCGCGCTGCCGAGCCAGTGATTTCCTCGGCCAAGTCGGCCACGAACGGCTTCGTGGTCCACACTGTCCAGTCCGAGTTCCAAGGCGGTCCGACCAAAATCTACATCCGCACGCCGGACAAGATTCTGCCGGGCGCACGTCTGCCCGTGCTGCATCTCCTGCCGGTCGAGGCGAAGGATGAACAGCGCTGGGGCGACCCTCTCGCAGAGGCCGCGAAGCTGGACCTCGCCAACAAGCTCAACGTCATCGTCGCCTACACGACGTTCAGCCATCTGCCGTGGTTCTGCGATCATGCGACGGACCTGCGCATTCGGCAGGAGACTTACTTCCTGAAAGTCGTCGTCCCATTCATCGAGCGCGCCTACCCCGCCCGTGCCGAGCGCGACGCGCGGCTGCTGCTCGGCTTCAGCAAGTCCGGCTGGGGCGCGTGGAGTTTGCTGCTGCGCAACCCCGAGCTGTTCGGCAAGGCCGCCGCGTGGGACTCGCCGATGATGATGGAGAAGGGACTCTACGGCATGGCGGCGATCGCCGGCACGCAGGAGAACTTCGGTCGGCACCGCATCCCGACGTTGCTGCGCGAACGCGGCAAGTCGCTCGGCTCTGAGCCGCGCCTGCTGCTCATGGGCTACGAAAATTTCCGCGCGCCCACGCAGCAGGCCCACGCGCTGCTCGACGAGTTGGGAATCCCGCACGCCTATCGCGACGGGCCGCAGCGAAAGCATCATTGGAACACCGGCTGGGTGGAGGAGGCCGCGCGCTGGCTGGCGACTGGCCAGTAGCAATCGAGCAGGGCGCGGGCGCGGGGGCACAGATTCCTCTGCGGGAAAGGACGAGTCGGGAAGCTTGTTGGCCGGGAATGGGGTGCTCTCCCTGCTTGTAATTCTAGCCCTGCTCGCTGACCGAGACCGGACTGATGAACTTCATCTTCCGCCCGTCCGCCGCGCCTGCTACTTTGTCCGGCGTGGATTTGGCGGAATACAAAATGCGGCGACCGCGACACGAGCAGGCGAGCCTGCTCGTGCTGGCGTTCGTGTGCTCCATCGTCGCGCACGTTGTGTTCATGCTGGCGTGGGAATTCCGCGCGCACCTGCCGCACCTCGCGTGGATGGACTGGCTCAAGGCCCAGTCGGCCAAGCTCAACCCCGTCGCGTTGTTGATGAAGATCGAAGAGCCGAAGCCGCTGCCGCCAGAATTGAAGAAACTCCTCGCCACCCAACCACCACCGGAAGACCCGCCAATGCCGCAGCTCACCTTCGTGGACGTGGACCCAGCGCTCGCCACTGAGCCGCCGAAGGATGCGAAGTTTTACTCTCCCGTCAGCACACGCGCGGCGAATCCGGACCCCAAGATTCAATCCAACGTCCCGAAAATGGACGGCAAGCAGGAACAGTTCGCCAAGGTCACAGAAGTTGCCAGGCCGCTGCCGCTTGTCGAACCCCCGCCTGCACCCAAGCCGAAGGCGCCGACGCCACCACCCGAAACCAGGACCACTACAGAACCGAAACCTCAGCCTTCGCCATCAGCCCCGCAGGCCGCGCAGCCGAAGAAGGCCGAGCCACAGCCGCTCAAGCCCGTGCCCCCTCCAGCTCCGAAGCCCGCCGGCGACACGCTGCCACAGCCCAAGCTCCGGCCGCCCGCGCCCACTCAAACTGCCAAGGCCACGGCGGATTTCCTCAGCGGCCCGTCGTTGAACCCGAGCACAGCGAAGCCCATAGCGCAACCCGAGCCGGGCGAGGCTGACACGAAAATTTCCCGCCCGCGCACCATCAAGGAAGCCCTCGCGCGCCGACAACAGAGCGGGCTCGTCGGTGAGCGGATGAAGCAGGAGGGTGGCGTCAAGCACCTCGGAGTCAGTGCGCTGGACGTGCGCGGCATGGCCTTTGGAGCCTACGATGCCGCCATCATTCAGGCCATCCAGCAACGCTGGCATGATTTGCTGGAGTCGCGCCCCACGCCGCGCGGCAAGGTGGTGCTGGAGTTTCGGCTGCACTTCGACGGACGCGTGACGGACATGAAAGTCAACGACGCAGATGTGGGCGATCTTTACGCGCTCTTCTGCCAGAAGGCCGTGCAGGATCCCGCGCCTTATCCGCGCTGGCCCAGCGATATGCGCCGCCAGTTGGCCGCCGACCACCGTGACGTGCGCTTCACGTTCTACTACAACTGATGCCGAGTTGAGAGTTGGGGAGTTGAGAGTTGAAAGTCGGAAGCCGAAGCCACACGCCCACTCGCCGCGCGCCTCCCAACTCTCAACTTTCATCTTTCAACTCTTCCCCCAGCCCGTCATCAATTCCGTCCGACAAATGGAACAGGCCATCTACCTCGTGCTGACGCTGACCTCGGTGATCAGCATGACCTTCATCATTGAACGTGGGCTCGCGCTCCGCTTGGCGCGCGTCATTCCGCCCGTGCTCGAGGAGGCGGTCGAGAACTGCCAGTCGCCCGCCGACCTGCCAATGCTCCGCCGCTCCTGCGAGCAGCATCCTTCGGCACTGGGCCGGCTGCTGCTCGTCGCCGCGAGCCACCTCGACTGCCCCAAGGGCGAGAACATCGACGCGCTGCAAACCAAGGCGCGGCACGAGATGGCGCAGTTGGAGCGCGGCCTCGTCGTGCTGGAAATCATCACGGGCATCGCACCGCTGCTGGGACTTGTCGGCACGGTGTATGGGTTGATCCTGCTCTTCACCGGCCTCGGCCAGCAGACGCTGGGTGGGGACAACACGCTCTTCGCCGCCGGCATCGCACTGGCCCTGCGAGCCACGCTGCTGGGCCTGCTCGTCGCGATCCCATCGCTGGTCGCGTGGAGCTACTACAGCAAGCGCGTGGAGTCGCTGGCCGTCGAGATGGAGACCCTCTGCGACGAGTTTCTCCAGCGCCAATATCGGTCCATGAACGCGGCACCTTCACCACGGTGAAACCAAGATCGGGAATTTATTGGGAGGGCAGGAGGGCAGGGGACGGAGACTGTCTGAACGCGACAGGTCTTTTCCTCTGGCTTTCCCCTCCGTGCGTGACAGCGCTCCCAGAGAGCTGTCTTTCGCAATGCAGCATGCGGATGAAGTGCGTTCCCCCTCCTGCGCTCCTGCCCTCCTGACAAAAGTTCGTGCAATTCCTCGCCCGCAAACGCCGCCTTCCGCCCGCCGTCATCATCGTCTCGCTGATTGACGTGCTGATGGTGGTGCTCATCTTCCTGATGGTCACGACGACTTTCCGCCAGCAGCCCGCCGTGAAGCTTGCACTCCCTGAATCCAAGCAGGCCAAGGAAGGCATCGCCGACAAGGTTCCTCCGCTTTTCGTGGACATCGTCAAGACCGCGCCGCACCTGCACTTCGGCGGGAAGCCCGTGACGGCCGAGAAATTGCAGGAGGAACTTGTCGCCAAGGTCAGGGAGAATCCAAACCTCACCCTCGCCATCCGCTCTGACACGGAAGCGCCCGTCGGCCAGCTCGTGAAGGTGATGGACGCCGCGAAAGTCGCGAAGGTGAAGGCTGTCACCGCCTACACGAAGCAGCCGGGGCAGAAGTGAAGAGAGGGGAAGTGATTAGTAGTCAGTTCCAAGTCAGAACAGCGGCGCTTGCCGGTTCAGCCACCCGATGCCGACTAATCACTAATCACTTTCTTCCCCCGCCGCACTTCTGCTCTACTCACCCGCACGCATTATGAAACAACTGCTCCATTGCACCGCCCTCACCCTAGTTCTCAGCCTGCTCTCCGCCGCAGCCCAGGACGCCAAGCCCGCCAAGAAGGCCGCGAAGAAAGCCCCGTCGCCAAACGCCGGCATCGCCGTGAACGAGAACAAGGCCACGCCGCTCGAACGCATCAAGGTTCTCAAGGACTTCAAGGTCGAGCTGCTCCACTCGGTGCCCATCGGCGAGCAAGGCTCGTGGGTCAACCTCTGCACCGACGGCAAGGGCCGCATCATCGCCAGTGACCAATACGGCGGCCTCTACCGCTTCGCGCCACCCGCGCCCGGCCAGCCGCTCGACCCGACCAAGATCGAGCCAATCCCCGCCGCCATCCGCGCGGTGAACGGCCTGCTCTGGTTCAACAACGGCCTCTACTGCGCTGTGAATGACTACGAGAACAAAATCCCCAGCGGCCTCTACCGCGTGACTTCCTCGAAGAACGACGATGTTCTCGACAAGGTGGAGCTGCTCCGCGACATGCAGGCGCGCGGCGACCACGGCGTCCACGCCATCGTGCTCGCGCCGGACGCGAAGTCCCTCTTCCTCATCACGGGCAACGGGACGAAGCCCACGGCGTTCAGCTCCTCGAAAGTTCCGCTGGTCTGGGGCGAGGATCACGTTCTCCCGCGCATGCCCGACGGTCGCGGCTTCATGCGCGAGGTGCTCGGCCCCGGCGGCATCATTTACCGCGTGTCGCTCGATGGGAAAGACTTCGAGGCCTACTCCTCCGGCTACCGGAACATCTTCGACGCGGCCATCAACCGCGACGGCGAGCTGTTCACCTACGACGCCGACATGGAATACGATTTCAACACGCCGTGGTATCGGCCGACGCGAGTGAACCACGTCACCAGCGGCTCCGAATACGGCTGGCGCAACGGCGCGGGCAAGCGCCCCGAGTGGTATCCCGACAACCTCGGCGCGGTCGCGAACATCGGGCCCGGCTCGCCCACCGGCGTGACCTTCGGCTACGGCGCGAAGTTCCCCGTGAAGTATCAGGACGCGCTCTTCATCCTCGACTGGAGCTGGGGCAAGCTCTACGCCGTCCACCTCAAGGCCGAGGGTTCCAGCTACACCGCCACGCGCGAGGAATTCCTCTCCGGCGCGCCGCTGCCGCTCACCGACGCCATCATCCATCCGGGAGACGGCGCGATGTATTTCGCCATCGGCGGGCGCAAGGTGCAGTCTGGCCTCTACCGCGTGACCTACACGGGCAAGGAATCCACGGCACCGTCGAAGTCCGTGACCGACCCGGTCGCCGCGAAAGCCCGTGACATCCGCCGCTCGCTCGAAGCTTTCCACGGCAAGGCCGACCCAAAGGCCATCGCCGCCGCCTGGCCAAACTTGAACAGCAGCGACCGCTACCTCCGCTGGGCTGCGCGCGTCGCACTGGAATGGCAGCCGGCGTCCACTTGGGCTGACAAGGCGCTCACCGAAAAGGACGGCGGCAAGCAAGTCGAGGCCCTGCTCGGCCTCGCACGACTCACTGGCATTGACCCGCAGCATCGCAAGCCCACCGACCCGCCCGTGGACACCGCGATGGGCGCGAAGATTTACTCCGCGCTGATGAAGCTAGATTGGAAGACGCTCAACCAGGAGCAGCGCCTCGCGCTTGTCCGCACCTGCTCGATTTGCCTCGTGCGCTTTGGCCAGCCCGACGACGCCACACGCCAGCGGCTCGTCGCCAAGCTCGACCCGCTGTTCCCCGCCGAGAACTTCCCGCTCAACTGGGTGCTGTGCGAGACGCTCGTCGCCCTCCAGTCGCCGAACATCGCCGCCAAGGGCATCGCCGCGCTGAAGAACGCGCCCGGCCAGGAGGAGCAGATGGAATACGCGCGCTCGTTACGGATGCTCAAGACCGGCTGGACCCCTGCGCTGCGCACCGACCAGTTCAACTGGTTCCTGCGCGCCGCGAACTACCGGGGCGGCGCGAGCTTCGAGAAGTTCATCGAGTTCATCCGCACCGGAGCCGAGGCCACGCTGACCGACGCGGAGAAGGCCACGCTGGCTGACTTGCTCGCCAAGAAGCCCGTGAAGAAATCACCGCTCGAAGCGCTCGCCGAGGCCTTCGCGGGCCGGACGATGGTGAAGGAGTGGAAGCTCGACGAGCTCGCCGCCGCTGCTGAGAAGGGCGGACTCCAACACCGCAACTACGCAAACGGCCGCAAGATGTTCGGCGCGTCCGCGTGTTTCGCGTGCCACCGTTTCGGCAACGAGGGCGGCATGACCGGCCCGGACCTCACGGGCGCGGGCGGCCGCTACAACGCGCGCGACTTCCTCGACCAGATCATCAACCCGAGCAAGGAAATCAACGAGCAGTTCGTCCCCGTGGTGCTGACGAAGGCCGACGGTGAGAAAATCTCCGGCATCATCGTGAACCTCAGCGGCGACACTGTGCAGGTGAACACCGACCTCACCGACCCGAACCAGCGCCTCGGCGTGGACCGCAAGCAAGTCGTGAAGATGGAGCCGTCAAAGGTTTCGCCCATGCCCGAGGGCCTCATCAACATGCTCAAGCAGGAGGAAATCCTCGACCTCGTCGCCTACGTCCTGAGCGGCGGCGACGCGAAGCACGCGATGTTCAAGTAGGCCGTGATCTGGTCATGCACACCGGGACACAGTTATTTGGCTTCGTCTTCCTGGTTGCCTACGTGCTTTGGCTGTTTTTGTTGGAGTCCTATCGTGGCCTTCCGGCTTACTTCGCTGGAACCGGGGCTGTTGCTATCGTCTGGGTCGTTTCGGTCCGATGGGCGTTGAAGCATCTCGGAAAGTTCGAAACGGATTGGCTGCGAGCGGCAGGCATCGCAGGCAGCACACTGATTCCGGCCGGATTGACTTGCTTCGGGATCTATTGGGCAGCAGACACGCTTAAATTGCGAGGATGGCGTCCGCTGTTCGATCCGATCGAGATGTATTGGGGGTTCCCCGCGTTGGCACTGATGTTCTTCGCGCTGGCGGCGGACCAAATACGTCGGCGGTTGACGGTGGCGTTTCCAAAGGCTATCGGGCTGGCCTTGATCGGCACTGTAACCGGCATGATTTGCACGGCCCTAGTCATCCGGATCGGGCGACGCATCATTGAAGGACGGTAAGGGGCTGATTCGCCGGCACGGGGCTACGTGATGTGCGCGCCCTGCGTCTCGACATAGACCGCATACACCGAGGTGCTCGCGGTCATGAAAAGCCGGTTCCGCTTCGCGCCGCCGAAGCAGACGTTCGAGCAAATCTCCGGCAGCAGACTCTGGCCGATGCGCTGCCCGTCCGTGCCGGCGAAAATGTGGACGCCGTCGTAGCCCGCGCCCACCCAGCCGGCGCTGGCCCAGATGTTCCCCTCGGTGTCGCAGCGGATGCCGTCGGCGAAGCCGGCGACTTCATCCAGTCGGGTGCGATTCTTCTCCCGAGTTGCCTTTTCAGATTCGCTCTCGGGGCGGTCACCGACAATGCGCGCCTTCATCGAGGCGAACTCGCGGCCTTTCACAAGTTTTGTCCCGTCCAGAATGTCCCAGACTTTGATGTTCTTTGGCGCGTTTGGGTAATGGCTCGCGCCGGTGTCCGCGACATAGAGTTTCTTGTAATCGGGGGAGAAGCAGAGGCCGTTGGGCTTGAAGCATTCGTCCGTGGCCTTCGTTAGTTGTCCGGATTTTCCGTCAATGCGATAAACCGCCTCCTTCTGGTGCGGCTCGACAGATGTGGAGGGCGAGCGTGCGCCTTCGTAGTTCATCAGGCCTCCGTAGCCCGGGTCGGTGAACCAGATGTCACCGTTCGGGTGGACGACCACATCGTTCGGTGCGTTGAAGTGGCGGCCATCGAACCCATCCGCCAGCACCGTCAGGCTGCCGTTGTGCTCGTGGCGCACGACGCGTCGGGTGAGGTGCTCGCAGGAGAGTTGCCGGCCCTCGTAGTCGAAGGTGTTGCCGTTGGTGTTGTTGACCGGGTTGCGGAAGGTGCTCACGTGGCCGTCGTCCTCGATCCAGCGCTGCTGGATGTTGTTGGGAATGTCGCTCCAGAGCAGGTAGCGGCCCACGGCATTCCACGCCGGGCCTTCGGTCCAGAGCGTGTTCGCGCTGTGGTGAATGCGCTGGATGGGCGTGTTGCCCAGCTTGGCCTTGAAGCGCTTGTCGAGCGCGACGATGTCCGGGTCCGGGTAGCGCGTGGGAATCTTGCCGGTCCAATCGCGCTCAGCGGCGGCTGCGGCCCCGGCGACGGCAGTGGCGGCGGCGGTGAGGAAGGAGCGGCGGGAGAAGGAGGAGGGAGTGTTCATGGCTTGTGTGGCGACTGGCAGAGAGTGAAAAGGTGGCGGGGGCAAGGCAAGGAAAACCCGGAGCGCGAGATGAAGGGGCGCATCCCAGTTTCTTGCAGGCGAAATGTGGCGAGCGATACAGTTGGGCCGCTCCTCCGGCTCGCAATCCTGATCCTAATCCTGCTCCAGTGCGGGGAAGGGCGGATGAGCAGGATTGGGATTGGGCTCAGGATTACGAGCAGGAGTGGAAACAGCCATTGCGTTGCTAGAAACTGAGATGCGCCCGAGATGAAGCGCGGGAGTCCCGCCCGCAACAGGCGCGCGAAGCCCGTGGCCTTGGGAACTCCACCCCCTGGCGGGAATCACGCGCTGCGGCCTGAAAGAGGGTGTTCGGAAATAGGCTGCAAGCGCCTGAGCTTGGGTGAGCTGTGCGGAAAAAAACCGTTTGGCGTCAATGGCGCTGACTTCCCCGTGGCGCATGGGTAGCCTTTCCCGCCATGAACCCTCCCTTGCCCGCCACTGGCACGGCGGCCTTGCTGGCACAACTCTCCGACTTTGTCCCGGACGATTTCATCAACGGCCTGCTGCCGTCCCATCGCGGCCAGGGGCGGCGCGCGGGCTGGAGTTCCGCCCAACTCTTTCGTCTCTTATTGCTGGGGCTGCTGACGCCGGCGCACTCCTTCAATCTGCTGGTCGAACTTCTGCCCGAGCAGCGGGCCTGGCGGCGCTTTGCCCGGTTGCCCAACCACCGGCGGGTGCCCACCGCTTCCATCCTGCACGAGTTTCGCCACCGGCTCGGCGTCGGGGCACTGCGCCGCATCAACGGGCACCTGCTTTTGCCGTTGCTGGAGGGACTGGCCCCGGAGCGCAAGACGGTGGCGCTTCTCGACTCGACCGATCTGCCCGCCGCAACCAGCTCTTACAAAAAAAGTTGACCGGCCATTACTCCGCGCGCGGCGCGGCCGTGGGCGGGCGCAGCATCAAGACCGGGCAGAGCCGCTGGTTCGTCGGCTACAAGAAGCACACCTTGCGCTTGTGGCTCAGTCACTACTCCGAGCGTGTCCTGTTGGTGCCGCTGGTGTCGTGGCTGGCCCCTGGGAATCGTGGGGACGCGCTGTTCCTGCCGCCCAGCGTGCGCTACTGCGCCCGGCATCTGCACTGGGTGCCCGACCTGGTGGTGGGCGACATGGGCTACATCAACCAGACCGCGCAGCGCGACCTGCGCCAGCACTGGGGCGTGGGAGTGCTGACGCGGCTGCGAGCGGATATGAATTTGATCGCGCCCTTCGAGCCCGGCCCGGTCGCGGTGTGCGCGCAAGGCCAGCGGCTGGAGTGGCTGGGCTATGAAGCGCGGGACCACCTGCACTGGTTTGGCGTGCGTGCGCCGGAGTCCTTGTGCGCGTGCTGTTGGGAGGCGGGCCGGTGCCCGCGCCAGTTCAGCTACGCCCCGGAGGCGTATGAAATCATGTTCGGCACGGTGCCGCTGGCCTCGCCGGTGGCGCAGCGCCTCTTGCAACAGGTGCGTCCTTGGATCGAACCGGCGCAATCTTACGAGAAGAGCCAGTTGGGGCTTGGAAAGCTGTTCCTCAAACAGCCTGCGCCTGACTTGGACGATGGGACTTCTGGCCGCCACAGTGGTGCCTTTGCGGGCACACGCGCCCCTGAGCCGCCGGCCCGTCGAGTCACTCTTGGCAGAATTGCTGCCGCGGCAGATGCCGCTGGACTTGAAGGAGGAAAAATGAGCGCCCGCAGCAAACCGGCGCAATCGCCCCATTTTCCAGAAGTTGCGCCAACCCATTTCCGAACACCCTCTGAAAGTAAGAAACAAGTAAGAATGTTTCCTTTTCCATCCTGACTTTTGACCTCGCAACGACGTTCCAAGTGAAACAGCCACAGCAGGCCCGAAAACATTGCTCACGGCGAAGTTGGTCGTGGTTGGCCTCGTTGAAGGCCGCGGAGTTGAGGCGCTGAGGGGCCGCTGTTTGAAGGGCCGTTTCAAGTGCGAGGAGTTGGACTGTGGAAGGAAGGTTACCGACGCCGCTAAACGTCGGTTTTCGACCCAAGCTCGAATCGACGTGCCAGCCAGTTGACCACGCTCACGCCAGCATTGTCACGCTGGAGACAGACGCATCACCGATCGAACTCGAAGGAGTTTGCGGAAACAGGCGCGGAGGTTTACACGAAGACGGGAAGCTGAGATTCTTGCTGTTCTCAAGAAGCGTCGGGTGTCCTCTTCATCCACCGGATACAAACCGTGCTCCGCAGCAATATCCAAGGCATGCCGCTGAATGACGTGTGGACTTCCCCGGTCCCGGATTTCCTTGAAGGCTTGGATAGCTCGTGCGACCTCCACCAACGGCCAATGATCAAGCCGCCTCAGTGCTCCCCTGCAACTCGCGGGCTCGCGGCCAAGGGCGACTTTGCGGGGCCAGTCCGAATTCCGGAGCTTGGCTCTTGGGGAGTTGGATTTCATGCGCGGGCTGTTGCATAAATGTTACGCTCCTGGCGAGTGTTTTAGCGCGAAATGGTCATCAACCCCTTTTGATAGTTGGAGCCAGTGGTCGGGATTGAACCGACGACCGACGGTTTACAAAACCGTTGCTCTACCACTGAGCTACACTGGCCACCGACCCGGCAGAGATACACACGTCGGGGCGGTTTTGAAAATCCTTTTCTCCGCTCTCGTAACCTCTCCCCGCAGCGTCGCGTCCACCGTGGCGTGCCGGACTGAAGACACTGAATACTGCCGCCGTGCGCGGCGTTAAGTTAGCATCCGCCTGTTGAAATCAACGGCACCGTAGCAACACACACCGCTTATGGACCCGAAGCAGCATCAGCCCAAGCTCGAAGACCTCTTCAGCACTCGCCGTCAGTTTCTCAACCGTTTCGGCATGGGCATGGGTTCCCTCAGCCTCGCTTGGCTGCTCGGTCCTGAGCTCGGTGGGCAGGCCCGCGCCAGCACCTCGCTCAATCCTCTCGCGCCGAAGCAACCGCACTTCACCGGCCGCGCCAAGCGCGTCATCCACATTTTCGCGCAGGGCGGTCCATCACACATTGACACATGGGATCCGAAGCCCGCGCTTGCCAAGCAAGGCGACGCGAAGGTGGATGCCATCGGCGGCGTGCCCCTGCCCACGCAGTTCAAGTTCGAGAGGCGCGGCCAGTCCGGCGTCGAGGTGAGCGAAATCTGGCCGCACATCGGCGCGATGATTGACGACATCTGCGTGATCCGCTCGATGACCACCGACATTCCTTCGCACGAGTTCGCCACACTGATGATGAACACCGGTTCGGGCCGGCTCGTGAAGCCCTCGATGGGTTCGTGGGTCACTTACGGCCTGGGCACGGACAACCAGAACCTTCCCGGCTTCATCGCGCTTGGTGGCGGGCTCGGTGGCTCGTCCAACTGGCGCTCGGCCTTCCTGCCCGGCGCGTATCAGGGCACGCTGGTCAACAATCCCTCCGCCTCGGTTGAGAAAATCATCGAGAACATCAAGAGCCAGCATCTCAGCCTCGCCCGTCAGCGTGAGCAGCTCGATCTCGTTAGATCCTTCAACGAGCTCCATCAGGAAAAGCTCGGCCAGGAGGCGCTGCTGGAATCACGCATCCAGTCCTTCGAGCTGGCGTATCAGATGCAGACGGAGGCCACGGATGCCTTCGACATTTCGCGCGAGCCGCAGAGCGTGCGCGACCTGTATGGTGATTCGGCGCAGGGCCGTCAGCTGCTCGTGGCGCGCCGGCTCGCGGAGAAGGGCGTGCGCTTCGTCCAGACCTGGCACGGCGGCTGGGACCATCACACGGCCGTTGGCACGAACCTCCGCAAGAAGGCCGGCGAGTGCGATCAGGCCATCGGCGCACTGCTCAAAGACCTCAAGCAACGCGGGATGCTTGAAGACACGCTCGTCGTCTGGGGCGGCGAGTTTGGCCGCACTCCGCGTCACGACCGCGGCCAGCGCGGCGAGCCGGGCCGCGACCATCACCACAAGGGCTTCTGCGCCTGGGTGGCGGGCGGTGGTGTCAAGGGCGGCCAGGCTTACGGCGCGACCGACGAGTTCGGTTACAACGCCGTCGAGAACAAGGTTCACAACCACGACTTGCACGCGACGCTGCTGCACGCGCTCGGCTTCGATCACGAGAAACTCACATTCCGCTACAATGGCCGGGACTTCCGCCTCACGGATGTCTATGGAGGCGTGGTGAAGGGCATTCTCCAAGGCTGAGTTCGCGTTGGAGCGATGCGCAGCCGCCTGAACCAGTTTGGTGACCGAGGACAGGCCTCCTGCCTGCCCTTGCTTTTGTCTGAGTTGCCGCAGGCCGAGGCTGATATTTCGCCGGTATCTTTTTGTGTCGTGTGTCCGTCCAAGCCCGTGAACTTATGAAGCCGTCATTCCTCGTCCTCGGAGCATTCGCCGCCAGTTTCGCCACCAGCGCTGCTGCGGCACCTTCGAAGCTCGACCCCGAACAGCTGCAGTTCTTCGAAAAGAAAATCCGGCCGGTGCTCGTCGAGCATTGCTACAAGTGCCACTCCGCGCAGGCCGAGAAACTCAAGGGCGGTCTCTACGTGGACAGCAGGGACGGGCTGTTCAAGGGTGGCACCAGCGGCCCCGCCATCGTTCCTGGCAGGCCTGAGAAAAGTCTTCTCGTCAAAGACATGAAGTCCACCAATCCGGACGACATGATGCCGCCCAAGGGTGAGCGGCTCTCGGCACAGGTCATCGCGGACTTCGAGACATGGATTCGCATGGGGGCACCCGACCCGCGCACGGAGGCCAGCGGAGCGGCGGCGGCCCTCAAGGTGGACTGGAACAAGGCGCAGCAACACTGGGCGTATCAGCCGGTGAACGCTCCGGTGGTCCCCAAGGTGAAGGACTCGGGCAGGTGGGCGAAGAACGACCTCGACAAGTTCGTGCTCGCGAAGCTGGAGTCGAAGGGCATGAAGCCCTCCCCGTCGGCGGACAAGCGCACGCTGATTCGTCGCGCGGCTTTCGATCTCACCGGCCTGCCGCCAACACCGCAGGAGGTTGCAGATTTTCTCGCGGACAAGTCTGCGAACGCTTTCGAGAAGGTGGTTGATCGCCTGCTTGCCACGCCGGCCTACGGTGAGCATTGGGGGCGGCACTGGCTCGACGTGGCGCGCTACGCGGACACGAGCGGCGATAGGAACAACAACCCGAAGAACCGGACCAGCTACCCGTTTGCGTGGACGTATCGCGATTACGTCATCCAGGCATTCAATGACGACAAGCCTTACGACCAGTTCATCCGCGAGCAGATTGCCGGCGACCGCATCGCGACGGCGGAGAACAAGTCGCCGCTGGCCGCGATGGGTTTCCTCACGGTGGGCAAGCGTTTCATGGGAAACGTGAACGAGGTCATTGACGACCGCATTGACGTGATCACGCAGGGACTCATGGGAGTGACGGCCTCGTGTGCGCGGTGTCACGACCACAAGTTCGACCCTGTCTCGCAGAAGGACTATTACTCGCTGCACGGCGTGTTCAGCTCGTCCACCGAGCCGTCCGACGAGCCGATGCTTTCGAGGCCGAAATCCGACTCCGATTTTCAGGACTTCCTGAAGAAGTCCGAGGAGATTCTGGCCCGCGTCGCAGGTGTGCGCGGCCGCGAGGAGGAGCGCGTGCTCGACGGCTTCCGCAACGCGGTGGACAAGTATCTCGTCGGCGTGCGCGATGTTCATGTCCTGGGGAAGAAGCCCGAGCAGGTCCGCAGCGGGCGCGGCCTCGACCCCGACATCTTCGAGCAATGGCGGGATTACCTGAAGCCGGCCGCGAAGGAGGCCGACCCCGTCTTTGGGCCGTGGATTGCCTTTGCCGCGCTGAAGGACGATGAGTTCGCCGCGCGGGCCGCCGAGATGTCCGCCAAGTTCGCAGCCGCCAAGTCCGTGAATGAGCTTGTGGCGAAGCTGTTCGCCACGCCGCCCGAGAGCCTCAAGGCACTGGCGGAGAGTTACGGCAATTTGTTCCGTGAAACCGAAAAACTCGCTGACAAGGGTGACCAACCCAAGGGCGCGCGAGTCGAGCTGCACGCGGTGCTGCACGGCAAAGAGACGCCAATTCAAATTTCGGACCGGGGACTGCGCCGCATCGTGGGCGCAGGTCTCAACGCGAGGGAAGCCACCGAGCGCGCAAAGCTGGACGAGTTGAAGCGCACGCATCCTGGCAGCCCGCCGCGCGCAATGGCGATGACTGACTCGGACAAGCCACGGGACTCCTTCGTGATGATTCGCGGGGAGGCAAGCAACCGCGGCCCAGTGGTGAAACGCCGGTGGCTGGAAATCCTTGGCGGCTCGGATGCCAAACCCTTCACCACTGGCTCCGGGCGGCTGGACCTCGCCAACGAGGTCGTCAGCAAGGCCAACCCGCTCACCGCGCGCGTCTTCGTGAACCGCGTCTGGAACTGGCACTTTGGAGATGCGATCGTGCGCACGCTTGGCGACTTTGGCTTGCGCTCGGACCCGCCGTCGAACCAGCCATTGCTGGATTACGCAGCGTCGCGGCTCATGGCCGAGGGCTGGAGCGTGAAGAAATTGCACAAGCTCATCCTCCTTTCCGCCACTTGGCAGCAGACGACGCATGACACTCCGGCCAACTCCAAAGTTGATCCCGGCAACGCGCTGTTCTGGCGGCAGAACTTGCAGCGCCTTAATTTTGAGTCGCTCCGTGACACGCTGCTATTGCTCGGTGGAAAGCACGAGTTCGAGGACAGGGGCGGCCCTTCCGAGGATGACATCAACGCCTCGGGCCGGCGCACGCTGTATGGCTACATCGACCGCACTAAGATTTCTGATTCGCTCCGCATCTTCGACTTCGCGAATCCGGACATGACCGCGCCCTCGCGCGTGCTGACCACGGTCCCCTTGCAGGCGCTCTACCTGATGAACAACGGCTTTGTTGTCGAGCAGGCGCGTCACGTCGCCGCGCGGCCGGAGCTGCTCTCTGGAACGAAGGACGAGGAGAAAATCGCGTTCATCTACCAGCTATTTTTCCAGCGCGCGCCATCGTCCGCGGAGTTGAAGCTTGGTCTGGAATATGTGGCCGACCAGCAGGCCAAGCCCGCTCTTGGCGGCAACGACGTGCGCGCGTGGCACTACGGCTACGGCGAATATGACCGCGTTGCCAAGAAGCTGGTTGCCTTCGATCCGTTCCCCACCTTCCTGCGCGATTCGTGGGTGCTCGCTGACAAGTCGGTGGTGCGCAAAGCTGCGGAGGTCAAGAAGGACAATCCCAAGATCAAGGTCACGCTGGCCGCCGGCACGGCTTTCACCGTGTCGCTCAACGCGGTTGGCGGCGTGCCTGGCGATGGGAAGCATTCCGTCGTGCGCCGCTGGGTGGCCCCGCGAGATGGCACCCTCAGCATCGAGGGCAAGCTGGAGCACGACGCCAAGACCGGCGATGGAGTGGAAGCATTTGTTGCGCTCTCCGGCGGTGGCCAGATGGGGACATGGCAGGCCAGCGGCAACGATGTGGCGACGAATTTGAAAAACATCCAGGTCAGGCGCGGCGACTCCATTGACTTCATCGTCACCAGCCGCGGAAACATCGAGGGAGATTCCTTTCGCTGGGCGCCCATTCTGCACATGCCCGGCATGAAGCCCGGCCAGGAAAGCCTCTGGAACTCCCAGCAGGAGTTCAGCGGCCCTGTGAAGCAGAAGCTTGAAGCCCAGCAGTTCACCCCGTGGGAGCGCCTCTCGCAGGCGTTGCTCATGAGCAATGAGCTGATCTACGTGAACTGAGCCAGCGCCTGTGTGGCCACGGTTGGAACACAGGTGAGGCGCAGATGGGGAGGACGAGAACACATTCTCCGACGGAGTTGAACGCGCCCTGCCACGGGCCTTTGACTTCGTGGCATTCTCCCCCAACTACAGCAGCCCCGATTCCTTCATAGCCGCTTCGAGGCCGTCGGCCACGCCGTGGCCCCAGAGTCGGTCGCTCACGTAGCCGCCTTCCCGCCAGACGGCTTCCTTCACTGGTGGAATGGCGTTGGCGGGCGCGACCAGCCAGCACGCGTGCTCGTCGCGGAGCATCGGCAGGTCGTTGAAGTGGTCGCCCGCCGCGAAGACGCATTCGCGCGTGAGGCCGAGCTGGCGCGTGATTTCCGCCAGCGCCGTGCCCTTGCTGTAGGCCGTGTGGCTGAAGCGCGCATACACATCGTTGCGCACGACGGTCAGGCTTGGCACGGACTCGCAGTAGTCCTTGAGGTGCGCCTCGATGTCGTCCGCGTCGGTGTTGTTCCCAGCGATGAGACAGAAGGGCGAGTAGATGTCGGAATACACGGATGCGCGGAACCGGCCGTTGACCCATTTGAAGAGGCGCGGCAGGTCCTTGTCCACTGTGAGGAACAGCTCGCGGTGCGCGCGTTCGCAGTCGCCATTCCACGGTTGCAGCGGGAAGAAGCGCGGCCCCTCACGGAAATGGATCTCCCGCTCCACCGTCACGAGCCAGTCGGGCTGGATGGTCAGGTGCGCGCGGCCCAGTCCCTCCATCAGGCTGGAGAGGTCGCGCCCGGTGTTGATGACCCATTTCGCGCCGCGCCGCTGCAGGTCTCCTATGAGCTCCTGCAAGCGCTCCGGCACAGGCGGCTGCTCGTGGTCCGCATGCAGCGTTCCGTCGAAGTCGGTCGAGATGAGTTTGATCGGCAAGTCCATCGGTTGGGAAAGTATTCAGCAGTCAGTGCTCAGTATCCAGCCGGCAGTTTTTCGACGCCGCTTCCGCTTCTGCTCGCGCTCTTCACCAAATCACGCCCCGCTTTTTGCCGCCCCGCGGCTGAACAGAATTGCCTTGGAAACCGCCGCTGACGCAAAGGCGCAAAAGCGCAGGGAGGAAAGAATTGGATTGGGTTGCCACGCTGAAGCGCATTCATCTGCTAGGTGAAATTGGGTGCGAAAACAACCATGTCGGTTTTCTTTGCGGCCCTGCGTCTTTGCGTCTTTGCGTTTAACCCGAACTCCGAAGTTCAGCCGCGAAAGGTCGCAAAGAGCACAAAGGAGCCGAGTCTGGGATGACTGGAGCTGGGACTGTTTCTAACCTCCCCGTTCTCCTGCCAGAAACTTGGTTTTGCGCTCTTTGCGCCCTTTCGCGGCCATTCCATTTCGGAGTTCGGGTTTAGTTTCAACTGCCGGATTTAGAATTACCCCTCCAGCTCGTGGCGCCGAAGTCCGCTCAACTGCCCCGCCACGCGCAGCGCGAAGAGCGGGTTGTTCCGCAAGTAACGCGGCCCGAGCCTACGCGGCTCCTGGCACAGCCGGTAAAACCACTCCAGCCCGCTCGCCCGCATCCAGCGCGGTGCCTGCGACTTCGTGCCCGCCAGCATGTCGAACGCTGCGCCGACACCGAGCATGAGCGTGGTGTCGAGGCGTGCGAGATTCTCTGCCATGAAGCGTTCCTGCTTCGGCGTGCTGAGGCCGACCCAGATCATGTCCGGCTTCGCGGCGGCGACCTGCGCGGTGAGCGCGGCCTGCTCCGCGTCGTTCAGCGGACGGAACGGTGGCTCGTAGGTGCCCGTGACTTGCAGGCCGGGAAACCTCTCCGTGAGCACGACGCGCAAGCGCTCCGCCGTGCCGTTCGCGCCGCCATGGAAGAAGTGCCGCCAGCCGTGCGCCACGGACTCGCGCATCACCAGCGTCATCAAGTCCGGGCCATACACGCGGCCCATCGCGCGATGCCCGGCCAGCCGGCCCAGCCAGACCATCGGCATCCCGTCGGGCGTGTTGAGGAAGGCGCGGTTCAGGACGCGGCGGAACTCCGAGTCGTCCTGCGCCTCGGTCACGCCGTGGACACCGGTGACGCACACGTAGCCCTTGCGCCGCTCCGCCACCGCGCGCGCGATGGCCTCCAGCGCCGTCGTCAGGTTCAACACGGAGATGCCGACGCCGAGGATGTTCACTCGGTCGGGACTAGGTGAATTGGCTTCGTATGTGCGTTCAGCCATCGGTGGCAGGTTTTTCGTTTAGCCGTCGAAATGTAAAGTCTGGTTGCATATGGACGACTCTCGCTGACGGGGGACAGGAGTGTCCCCTTTACGCGCGCACCAGCTCACTGTCCCACTCTCTCACCTGCTCAATGTCGGCTTCACCAGCAAAACCCTTCATACTTCGCCGGGAGGTCTTTCAAGTCCGCCCAACCATTCACGTCCAGCACATGGTGATTCGCGGTCACGAGCTTCTTCAGCTCGGCCAGCGGGGCGCACTTTTGCGCGGCCACGATGAGGCCGCGCGGGCCGATGGCGGTGGCGAGGTCGGTGTGCAGGAGGCCGGCGAGGTGCGGCATCTTGGAGTCGATGACGCGCTTGTTCGCGCCGACGAGCGCGGAGAGGTTCAGCGCGGGGTCGTAGATGCGCAGCTTGTAGCCGCGACCGAGAAGCGCCTGCGCCACGTCCACCATCGGGCTTTCGCGCAGGTCGTCGGTGTTGGACTTGAACGAGAGGCCGAGGATGACGACTTCGCGGTGCTCGGTCTCGGTGATGAGGTGCAACAGGCTGGCGAGGTGACGGTCGTTGCTGGTCAGAAGGTTTTCCAGCATGGGCAGGCTCAGTCCGTTGGTGCGCGCGAGGTTTGTGAGCGCGCGCACGTCTTTGGGGAGGCAGGAGCCGCCGAAGGGATTGCCCGGCTTCATGTAGTAGCTGGAGATGTTGAGCCGCGTGTCCTGGCAGAGCAGCGACATGACGGCTCGCGCGTCCACCTCCACGGCCTTGCCCACGCGGCCAATCTCGTTGGCGAAGGTGATCTTCGCGGCGTGGAAGGCGTTGCAGGCGTATTTGACCATCTCGGCGGTGGGCCAGTTGACCACGGCAGCCTTTTCGCCAAAGAGGTTCTTCATCAAGTCCGCCGGGGGCGCGGAGCCGTCGTGTGAACCGACGACCGCGAGCGAGGGCGTCTCGAAGTCCGCCACAGCCGTGCTCTCGCGGAGGAATTCCGGGTAGTAATACACTTGGAGCATCCCGCGCAGGACGAGGTCGGACAGCAGTGTCTCGACGAGCTTCTCCGTGCTGCCGGGCAGCATGGTGCTGCGGAAGACGAGCGTGTGGCGCTTGGGCGACTTGCGGAGCGCGTCGCCAATCTCGCGGGCCACGCCGCGCACGAAGTTGAGGTCCAGCCCTCCCGCCGCATTGGAGGGCGTGCCGACGCAGACGATGGAAAGCTCGGTGTCGGCGATGGCGTCGGCGCAATCCTGCGTGGCGCGGAGCAGGCCGCTGGCCTTGGCGGATTTGAGGAGTTCGTCCAGCCCCGGCTCAACGATGGGAGGAATGCCGTTGTTGAAGTCTTCGACTTTGGCCGGATGCACGTCCACGCCCACGATGTTGTGGCCGTGACTCGACAGGCAGCCCGCCGTGACCGCGCCCACGTAGCCCAGACCGAAGATGCTGATTCTCATGCGTCGAGGGAGGCTAGGAAACGGGGCGTGAAAAGCAAGGCTGCGGGGCAGGCACCGAGTTGTGGGTGGGCCGGGCGGGTTTCTTGCAACCTCTCATTAGCACCGGGCTTCAGCCCGGTGAGGTCGGTGTGCAAGGCAGGAGCCGTTTCAACGGCTTCTGCCGGCTGGCCAACGGCTCGTTGTCCGGGCACAAACCGTTGAAACGGTTTGTGCCGTGTCATCTCACTCCACTCCCGGCTGAAGCCGGGTGCTAATGAGAGCGCTCCAGGCCTGTGCAAGAAGCCGAGCCGCGCCCCTTTCTCGGTCGCACTCGCGGTTTGAACTGCGTCGCTCCGGGTCAGCCCACAACTTCCAGCAGCAGCGTGATGCTGTAGGTCACCACCAGCAACTGAACTCCGATGCCAGTGTGAAGCACGGCCTTCGCCGCGCGCGGATGGTGGCCCATGATGATTTGTGCGGACACCGCTGCCACCGCAAGCAGGCCGCACTTGTAGCCGATCAGGCCGCGCAGGCCGCCGGCGAAAAGAATGAAGCGGGCCACAGGATTGGCCTCGTGGGCGGCCCCTGTGTTCAACAGCACGGTCGTCAACAAGAGGTCCAGCACGCCAAGCAGCAGAAACCAGCTCGTCTCGGTTTCCAGTGACAGCGGGTGCCGGAACAGAAAGTGCAGGAAGGAACGCCTTTTTGGTTTTGGCTCGTCGTTCAAGCTGTCGTGAAGAATCAGACCCGGCTCCGCCACGGCAGATGGTGAGCGCTCTCACCCCGCAGCTTCGCCTCGCGGGAACAGGTCTGGTTGAAAACCGCAGGCACGAACACTGGACGCTTCGTCCCCCAGCTTCCTTGAACCAAGTTTCCATCCCATCTCATTTCATCCTCTTGCGGTGTCTCACTGTTCGCAGTGCGCGCCCACTTGCCGAGCCTGCACCTGCCGCGCGGAGTAGTCGAAAATCGCCGACTTGTTTTCCGCCAGCGCTGCGAATTCTGTCTGCATCGCGTCCACCAGCGCGGGCGGGACCGCCCCGCGCTCCAGCAATTGCGCCGCCCCGCTCAACCACAGTGTCTGCCAGTAGCCGATGAACTCCCGACGTCGCGCCGCATCTGGCATGAATTCATCCATCCGCACGGGCAGCGGGCGAATCTGGATTTCACCGAAGCCTGCCTGCGCAACGAGCTCGCCGAGTTCCGCGCCCACATCAGGAGCGCCGCCGAGCTGGCGCTGGAGGGTGTTGAAGGCCCTCCAGTATTCCGCCATCGCCGGACAGGGCGGCTCGATGTGCAGGCCCGCGTTGAAAACCTCTGTGACGGAGAGTGTGCCGCCGGGCCGCAAAACGCGCCGCGCCTCGCGCAAGGCCCGCGCCGGCTCCGCGAGGTGTTCCAGCACCCAGATGAGGCACACGCCGTCGAAGCTGGCGTCCGCGAAGGGCAGTTCGTAGGCGCTGCCTGCGTGGAGTTCCATCGCGCCGGCTGCGAGTTCCGCGCGCAACAGTTCGCGCGCCCTGGCCAGTTGCGACTCGGAGAAATCCAGCCCGGTCAGGTGCAGTTGTGGGAGGCGACGCCGGAGAATTTGCAGTTCCGCGCCCACGCCGCAGCCGACCTCCAGCACGCGCGCGCAGCCGGAGAAGTCAATCGTCGGGAAAATGTAAGGCTCCAGAAACGCCGCCTGCGCCACGAGCCGCGCCTGCTCCTCGACGGAGAACGTGTGGATGTAGCCGGAGGACATTGGGAAGATGCTTTAACGCAAGGGCGCAAAGCCGCAGAGACGCAAAGAGAGGCGTGGGATGGGACAGTGGCATTCAGTCGCACTGCGGAAGTGTGTTGCGTGCCGAAGCGGTGAGGCGTTCGTCACTCTCTGCATTTCACACCCTTGCGTCATGGCGTCTCTGCGCCTTTGCGTTAAGCCGGTTCACACCGCCGCCTGTGTCATGGTCTTGCGTCCTTCCACTACACGAGTCCTCGCGCGAGCGCTGAGATGGCCATTGGGTAAAGCTGCCGCTCGGCGAACTGGATGCGCCCGTGCAGCGTGTCCGCGTCGTCACGGCTCAACACGGGCACCGTCTGCTGCGCGATGATCGGTCCGGTGTCCACGCCCTGGTCCACGAAGTGAACCGTGCAGCCGGTGAACTTCACGCCGTAGTCCAGCGCCTGCTTCCACGCTTCAAGCCCGGTGAACGCGGGCAGCAGCGACGGATGGATGTTGATGACACGCTGCGGAAACGCGCGGAGGAACTCGCCCTTGAGGATGCGCATGAAGCCCGCGAGGACGACCAGCTCGACGCCCGCTTCCTTCAGCGCCGCGATGTAGGCCGCCTCTGCTTCTTCGTCGAGCTTGGTGCGGAACTTCCCCGGCGCGATGAACCGCGTCGGCAGCCCGCGTTCTTTTGCCCGCGCGAGAATCCCCGCGTCCGCCACGTCACTCACCACGAGGGAGATTTCCGCCGGCACGCTCCCGCTTGCGATGGCCTCCGCGATGGCGACCATGTTGGAACCCTTGCCCGAGCCGAGGATGCCGAGACGCAGTTTCTTTTCGTTGCTCACGCCGCGAGTGAGTCACAGAACGCGAAGTCGAGACAAGCGGAAAGGCCACCATGCGCTTCGCGGCCGGGACCCTGCATTTGGAATCGGAACACTTCGCTTCATCGCACAGACGCATGGCACACGGAGCAACGCCGAGTTGGGCCAAGCTGCTCGTGTTGAGCATTTGGTGGCCTTCGCCGATGGCCCCTCCGCGCGACTTTGCGTTTGCGTTGAAGCGAAACCATCGAATTTCAGTGCACGGTTGGCTTGGAGGTCTTCTCGCCTTGCGCCTCCGCGTCTTTGCGCCCTTGCGTTGAATCCGTTCGTCGCAAGAGATTGGCTGGCAATCCCCCGCCGGCTTCGCTAACACTTCGCCCACTTCAAAATGAAAGCACTTGTCACCGGAGGCGCAGGATTCATCGGCTCACACATCTGCGAAGCGCTCTGCCGCCGCGGCGCGAAGGTCGTCGTGCTCGACAACCTCAGCACCGGCAAGCTCCACAACCTTGACTGGAAAAAACCCGGTGACGAAATCGAGTTCGCGCAGGGCGAAGTCGCCGACGAGGCGCTCGTGAAGAAGCTCGTCGCCGGCTGCGACTGGGTCTTCCACGAGGCCGCCCAGCCCTCCGTCCCGCTCTCCGTCGCGCAGCCGATGCAGACCAACCGCGACAACCTCGACGCCTCGCTCGCCCTGCTCGTCGCGTCGCGCGACGCGGGCGTGAAGCGCTTCATGTTCGCCTCCTCCTCCGCCGTCTATGGCGACTCCGAGGCCCCCTTGAAGCACGAGTCCCACGGCGTCTGCCCCATCTCGCCCTACGGCCTCCAGAAGTATGCCGCCGAGCGCTACGGCCAGCTCTTCCACCAGCTCTACGGCTTCGAGGCCATCAGCTTCCGCTACTTCAACGTCTTCGGCCCGCGCCAGTCCTTCGACTCGCCCTACTCCGGCGTCATCGCCAAGTTCTGCACCCTCCTGCTGCAAGGCACCGCCCCGAAGATTTTCGGCGATGGCCTGCAAACCCGCGACTATGTCTATGTGCAAAACGTCGTGAACGCGAACCTCCTCGCCGCCGAGGGCGACGCGGCCAAGGTCGCCGGCAAGGTCTTCAACGTCGGGTGCGGCGAGAGCATTGACCTGCTCCAGCTCACCGCTGAATTGAACCGGCAGACCGGCCGGAACCTCGCGCCCGTCCACATGCCCCCGCGCACCGGCGACATCAAGCACTCCGCCGCCGACATCTCCGCCGCGCGCGCCGGCCTGAACTACGCCCCCGAAGTCACCTGGCAGAAAGGCCTGGAGCACACGCTGGACTTCTACCGGGCGGGGAACAAGTGACCGCCTCCGCCGCTATGCACACAAACGGACACGAACGCCCTAGCGCATCCGGCCTGTGCCGGGTGGAACGGGCCACCGGCCCGTTGCGGCGGGCGACCCGCCCGCCGCTTCCACTGTGCCGAGAGCGTTTCGATTGCTTCACTCGTCCGCTGCGCCAAGCGTCGCCCGTGGAAGTTCCGCACAGTGCGGTGAACTCGGACGCCCCCCGCTGTCGGGCTGGTAGCCCGACAGAACGGGCCGGTGGCCCGTTCCACCCAGGCAGAGCACCGCACCGCTCCGGCTTGCGTGAGCGCGGTGGGTTTCAGCGGCTGGATGCAAGCCATCGGGATCCGGCGTTAACCACCCTCGCCCCCACCGGGGCGGAGGGTAGTGTGTGTGGTCACGCCATGCGACCCAATGCGCTAACCTCTTTGATTTGGCCGGGCACCGCCGCCCTCGGCTGCGGCCTAATACCATGTTAGGCATCAAGATGAAAACGTTCCCATTCGTAACGGCGGCCATTTTGGTGAGTGGCGGATGTTTGTCGTTATTGTTTCATCATCCAGAGTTGACGGGGTTCGCCTTGTTCCCGGTTGTTCTTTCAGGAGTCTCACAGTATTTGCGCCCGCCGCGTGTGATTCTGATTCTGTGGGTGTTTTTTGTTGGCCTTACTCTTGCCTTGTTGGCTTGCGGCTGGCTTTTGCCCAGTTCGACTTTCGCGACTGTGCAGGACGTGGTTTGTCATCCAGCTTTTGTCCTTCCTCTTTGGATGTTTACACTTTTGCGATTGTTTCGATGGCGCAAAGAATTACAAAGCTGATGCTCCTGAAGAGCTGGACACGCAAGTGCCTGATATACAAGGCAGTGTCAGACTCCAGCTCCTTACGTCATTGCTCCGCCGTCGAGGCGGTTGGTTCGCTAACCATGCGCTGCCGCTGGCTCTTAAAAACATGCTGACCAGGGCCATCGGCGACACCACGGACGATTCCAGTCCGAAATAGGCCATGCCTGACGAGACCCAAATCATCCGCCGTGGCAACGGGACGCCCGTCCTCATCGTCGAGGACATCGCCACCGAGGCGTTCACGCTGCGCAAGGTGCTGGAGCGTGCGGATTATCAGGTGACGCTCGCCACCACCGGCCAGGAGGCGCTCCGGCTGCTGGCCATGCGCGAGTTCCGCCTCGTCATCACGGACATAGACATGCCCGGCATGGACGGCTACGAGATGTGCCTCGCCATCAAGGACAGCCTCCGCACCCGCACCATCCCGGTCATCCTGCTCACCACGCTCTCCAGCCCGGCGAACATCCTGCAAGGCCTCAAGTCCAAGGCCGACTATTACCTCACCAAGCCCTACACGCCGTCGCTCCTGCTCGCCCGCGTGCAGACGTTGCTGGAGCGCCCGCCCACGCCGCCCGACGCCGACGCCGAGCCGCTGCCCGTCGCGCTCGAAGGCCACGAGCACGTCGTCACTGCGGGCCGCCGGCAGTTGGTGAACCTCATCCTCTCGACCTACGAGTGCGCAGTGCAGCAGAACCGCGAGCTGATTGCCACGCAGGCCGAGCTGAACCACCGCAACGACCAGCTCCGCGAGCAACAGGAGCAACTCCGCCTCGCCAACGAGCAGTTGCAGGCCCTCGCCACGACCGACGGCCTCACCGGCCTCAAGAACCACCGCACGTTCAAGGAGCGCCTCGCCGAGGAGTTCGAGCGCGCGACCCGCTACCATCTCCCGCTCTCGCTCATGCTGCTGGACGTGGACCACTTCAAGACGTTCAACGACGCCCACGGCCACCCCGCCGGCGACGAGGTGCTCAAGCGCGTCGCCAAGCACCTGACCGAGAGCACGCGCAGCACGGACTTCGTGGCGCGCTACGGCGGCGAGGAGTTTGCCGTGCTGCTGCCCTTCACGCACTCGCAGGCCGCGCTCGCGCTGGCCGAGCGCACGCGCGCCGCCATCCAAAATGGGAAGTGGGATCGGCGCGCTGTCACTGCCAGCCTCGGCGTCGCCACGCTCAACGCCGACACTGTCGCCGCTTCCATGCTGGTCGAGCTGGCGGACAAAGCGCTCTACCGCTCGAAGGAAACCGGCCGCAACCGCGTCACCCCCGCCAGCGAACTAACCAAGTCGTGAACCGGATAAGGCAACTCAACGCAAGGTCGCAAAGGCGCAGAGACGCGGAGCTTTTGGACTGCGGTGGCAGAGCGCAGCGGCGACACCGCTTTGGCGTCCTGCGGAGCGGAAAACCGTCGCATCCCAGGGCCGCTGCGCGGGACGGGAAAGCGGCGTGGCGCTTCGCTTCCCGCCGCAGTCCAAGAGCTGTTTCTTTGCGCCTCCGCGCCCTTGCGTCTTCACGTTAATCTTCCCCCCTCATGAAAGCCGCCAAAGCCAAACCCGCCGTGAAGTCCGCCCCGCCCGCGCCGCCACGCGCCTCTCGCCCGTGGACGGCATGAACATGAACCGCGCCGTCCCCGGCCAGCCCGAGGGCGCGGTCACCAGCCAAATCGCGCACTACCTCACCACCGTGCTCTTCCCGCTGAGCGACGTCGTCATC
>JACRKB010000109.1 GCA_016235545.1 Verrucomicrobiota bacterium
GCCCAGCGGCTCAAGGCCCCGTCGCAGCGGTTCACGGACAAGTTTGGGAGCGGCTACACCTACGCGATCACGGGCCTGGCACTGGCGATGTTCTTCGTGTGGTGGCAGGGCTTCGGGCTGCCCGCGTTCACGAGCACGAGCGAGACGCAGAGCGCGTTCTACCGCACGATGGCGCTGCTGGTCGTCGCGTCGCCGTGCGCGCTGGTGCTTTCGATTCCCTCCGCCGTGCTCGCAGCCATCGCATGGGGCGCGCGACGCGGCATCCTCTTCCGCGGCGGCGCGGCCATCGAGCAACTCGCAGACGTGAACGTCGTCGCGCTCGACAAGACCGGCACTCTGACGACGGGCGAGTTGCAGGTGGAAAAGGTCGAGAGCTTCCCTGCCGGTCGTGAGCAGGACATGGCTACGCTGGCCTGCGCGATGGAACGCCTCTCCACTCACCCGCTCGCCCGCGCCATCACGCGCTACGGCAAGCAGCACGCGCTGCCCCCGCTCACGCTCGACCACTTCGAGTCCATCACCGGCCTTGGCCTGCGCGCGCAGCACGGCGGCAAGACCTGCGTGCTGGGCCGGCGCGAACTCGTTTTGAGCAAGCTCCCTTCCGGCTCGCATCCCGATGCGCCACCACCCACCGCCGGCCACTCCGAAGTCTGGGTCAGCGACGGCGAGTTGCTCGGTCGCATCCTGCTGCGCGATGACATTCGCCCGCAAGCCGCCGCCGTGCTCACGGAACTCCGCCGCGCAGGCCTCCGCAGTGTCGTGCTCACTGGCGACCGCGCTGAGTCCGCCGAGCTGCTCAAGCGCGAACTTCACTTCGACGAACTCCGCGCCGGCCTCAAGCCCGAGCAAAAGGTCGAAGCCATCCGAGCCTTTACCGAGGCCGGCAACCGCGTGGCGATGGTCGGCGATGGCGTGAACGACGCGCCGAGCCTCGCCGCCGCGCACGTCGGCGTCGCGATGGGCGCACGCGGTTCCGATGCCGCGCTGGAGCAGGCGCAAGTCGTCCTCATGCACGACCGGTTGGAGAACTTCCTCGCCGCCTACCGCCTCAGCCAGCGCGCGCGTTCGGTCATCCGGCAGAACGTGGTCATCTCCCTCGGCACCGTCGTCGTGCTCGTGGGCTTCGCGCTCGTCGGCAAAGTCCCGCTGACCTTGGGCGTCCTCGGCCACGAAGGCAGCACCGTCATTGTCGTGCTAAACAGCCTGCGGCTCCTGCTCTGGCCGCGCTCAAACGACTCAGGTTAGCCTCCGGCCCTGGCCGAGTTCACGAAGGTGCGCCTTGCGCGTGTTTCATCCGTGCCCAGCTTCTTCAAGCTCGTGGGTGTGCGTCTGCATAGGCTTGCTTCAACCGTTCAGTGGTGACGTGGGTATAGACTTGGGTGGTGATGAGGTTCCGATGGCCCAGCAGTTCCTGGACGCTGCGCAGGTCAGCGCCATTGTCCATGAGATGAGTGGCGAAGCTGTGTCTGAGCTTGTGAGGGGTGAGGCTGAGGTCGAGACCCGTGGCGAGGAGGTAGCGCTTGAGTCGGCGTTGCACTTGAGAGGGAGTGACGGGGGCGGTGCCCTTTGCATCCGCCAGGAAAACTGGGTCGCCCGATGCGGGTCTGAGTGGGAGGGCATCCCAGTAAGCGAGGATGGAGCCGAGTGCTGGCTCGCCGACGGGCAGGAGACGTTCCTTGCGTCCCTTGCCGCGCACGCGGATGAGTAGCTCGGCGGTGTCGAGGTCTTCGACGCGCAGGCCGCAGGCCTCGCTGACGCGCAGGCCGCAGGAGTAGATTGTCTCAAGCATCGCGGCATCGCGCATGAAGGGGAGAGCGTCCACGGGTGTGTCGCGGGACTGGCGTTCGCGTTGAAGCTCGAGGTGCGGCGCGCGCAGGAGGGCGGCGGCCTGCTCGATGGTGAGGAACTTGGGGAGGCGTTGCGCGGCCTTGGGGAGGGTGATGTGACGGATGGGGGAGATGGTGACGTGGCCGCGGCGGATGAGGAATTTGTAGAAGGTCCGCAGCGCGCTGAAAGTGAGGTGGATGGTGGCGCGGCTGAGTTTCCGCTGGCTGAGGTGCCGGAGGAAGTTGCGGAAGTCATCGCGCTGTAGGCTGGCCCAGGCGGGCTGCGTCTGGCGCTCGCCCTGATGCCAGCGTGTGAACTCGGCGAGGGCGTGGGAGTAGTTGCGACGGGTGCAGTCAGACGCGCCGCCGTCGGTGGCGAGATGCGCGAGGAACTCCGCAGCCCAGGGGTCCGGACGTTGCTCAATCGGTTCCGAAGTGCTCACGGGAGGAGAATAGGTGCGGAGGGCGGAGAGGGAAAGTAAGCAGTGTTCAGTGTTCAGTGGGGGATGGTTGCCGCCATCTGAACACGGGACACTGAACACTGAATGCATTCCCCTGCCCCGGCCGCTGGAATAATCCTTTACTCCCCCGGCACTGTTTTCCAGATTCGCGCCCCATGTCAGTTGCAACACATCCGGCTCAAGGCACCACGGCTTCCGCGCATCCCGGCTCGCCCTGCGCGTTCGCCCACGATGCCGCCACGAAGCGGTCGCAGGATTATCTCTTCGGCGTCCAGCACGCGGAGGGTTACTGGGTCGGGGAACTTATCGTGGACGTGACGCTCGTGGCTGACATGGTGGCTTATCATCACTGGTCAGACACTGTGGACGCGGAGTGGCAGCGGAAGGCCGTCAACCACATCCTCGAGCGCCAGCTCTCGGATGGCGGATGGAACATTTACCCGCACGGGCCTTCCGAAGTGAACGCCACCATCAAGGCCTACCTGGCGCTGAAGCTCGCCGGCCTCCCCGTCACCGACCCGCGCATGCTCAAGGCCCGCGAGGTCGCGCGCAACCTCGGCGGCGTGCCGCGCATGAACACCTTCTCCAAGCTCTACCTCGCCCTCCACGGCCTCGTGGACTGGAGCCACGTCCCCTCAATCCCCTGCGAGGTGCTGCTCATCGGCAAATGGTTCCACGTCAACTTCTGGGACATGAGCAACTGGTCGCGCGCGATGCTCATCCCGCTGGCCATCATCAACCACTACCGCCCCACGCGCCCGTTGAAGAACGGCGTGAACCTCGACGAGCTTTATCCCAACGGGAAGTGGGAGCTGGACGAGGCGCTGCGCCCGCGCTACTTCGACTTCGGCCTGCGCAACGCCTTCCTCTGGCTGGACCGCCTGCACAAGCTCGCCGAATGGGTCGCGCGCAAAAGCGTGCATCCCTTCCGCAAGCGCGCTCTCAAGAAGTGCGAGCAGTGGATGCTGGAGCGCTACGAGGGCAGCGACGGACTGGCGGCCATCTTCCCCGCGATGCTCAACAGCGTCATCGCCCTCGAAGTGCTCGGCTACAAGCCAGACCACCCCATCTTCGCCCGCGAATATCGCGAGCTGAAAAAACTTGAGCACCACACCGCGGACTCCTTGCGCATCGAGCCGTGCTTCTCCCCCGTCTGGGACACAGCCATCGCGAGCATCGCCCTCCGTGAGTCCGGCGTGCCCGCCGGCCACCCGCGCTTGAAGCAGGCCGCCAGCTGGCTCATGGACCGCGAGATTCGCTTCCGGGGCGACTGGCATCACAAGAACCCCGTGGACGTGGAGCCAAGCGGCTGGGTCTTCGAGTTCAACAACAAGTGGAACCCCGACGTGGACGACACCGCCATGGTGCTCCTCGCTCTCAGGCAGATACCCACCGACAACCCGAAGCGCCGCGACGAGTCCTTCAAGCGCGGATGGAACTGGATGCTCGCATTCCAATGCAAGGACGGCGGCTGGGCGGCCTTCGACAAGGACTGCACCAAAAGCATTCTGGAGAAAGTCCCCTTCGCCGACCACAACGCCATGCTCGACCCCGAGTGCGTGGACATCACCGCGCGCATCCTCGAAGTCATGGGCCTGGAAGGCGTGCCCCTCTCCAACCCACAGGTCCTGCGCGGCCTGGCCTTCATCAAGAAATTGCAGGAAAGCGACGGCAGCTTCTACGGACGCTGGGGCGTCAACTACATCTACGGCACCTGGCAGGTCCTGCGCGGCCTCAAGACCTTCAATTACGACATGGCCGAGCCGTGGCTCCTGCGCGCGCGCGCCTGGCTCCTCAGCGTCCAGCACGCGGACGGCGGCTGGGGCGAGCGCTGCAACACCTACGACGACCCAGTTCACAAGGGCCGCGGCCCCAGCACAGCCTCCCAGACCGCATGGGCCGTCATGGGTCTCTGCACCTTCGGCGACCCCCACCTCCCAGCCCTCAAGCGCGGCATCGACTACCTCTGCGACACCCAGAACCGCGACGGCTCCTGGTCCGAGGACGAAATCACCGGCACGGGCTTCCCCTGCGTCTTCTACCTGAAATACGACATGTATCGGAACACCTGGCCCCTCCTCGCGCTGGCGGCATACAGGCAACTGCTGGACGCGAAGGCCGCCAGCAACAGCCATCCCGGCGAACACTGATTGCCTCCGCTTGCTGCCTGTGCAAACCTCCCCGCGATGAAAGCCGCCGCAGCCCAAAAGATTTGGTCCGATGACGAATTGCTGGGCCTGCACCGCCGGGGACTGCGCTGCGAACTTTGGAAAGGAAGGGTTGTCACCATGAGCCCAGCAGGAGCAAACCATGGCGATGTCATATCACGGCTGCTGGTCGCAGTCGGCAGCCACGTCTATGCCCACAACCTCGGACTGATATATGATGGGCAGACCGGATTTCGCATCAACGTGGACTACTGCTACTCCCCGGACATCTCCTACGTGAGCCACGAGCGGCGCAAACTGATCCTTCCCCTCGCGGACAAACTCTTTCAGGGCGCGCCAGACCTCGCGGTCGAAGTGCTCTCCCCCTCCGACTCCATCACCAAGACCGAGGAGAAGCTCGCACGCCTCCTCACCCACGGCACGCGCCTGGCATGGATGGTGGACCATCGCCACTTCTCCGTCCGCGCCTATCGCAAGCCCGGCGAGTTCGAGTTGCTCCGGCCAGGCCGTTACCTCACGGGCAACTCCGTCCTCCCCGGCTTCAGATTTCCCGTCGCCAGGCTCTTCCAAGACCCCTCCTTTGCGTGAGCACTGCGAGCGGACACATCCTCGTCTGCTTCGCGGTGAAGGAAGAAGCCGCCCCCTTCCTCCGCTCCCTTCCCCCCGATGTCGAGACCCTCATCACAGGCATGGGCGCAGCCGCCGCAGAACGTGCGCTCACCGCCCGGCTCCATGAGCAACCTCAACCACCCAGCACGCCCCCTTCCACCCTTCACCCTTCACCCTCCAACCCCCCCGCACCCCACTGGAGCCTCGTCCTGACCTGCGGCTTCGCCGGCGGACTCCACCCCGCGCTCCGGCCGGAGACCGTCGTCTTCGAGACAGATGACAATCTGCCCCTGCGCCAGGCCTTGCTCGACACCGGCGGCGTGGCCGCGCGCTTCCACTGTGCCAGCCACGTCATCACCACAGCCGCTGAGAAGACCCTCCTGCGCGAACGCACCGGCGCAGACGCCATCGACATGGAATCTGCAGCCATCCGCCGCCTGTGCCGCGAGCGCGGCATCCCCAGCGCCACCGTGCGCGTCATCTCAGACACCGCGCACGAGGAACTGCCCCTGGACTTCAACGCGATGATCGCCGCCGATGGGAAACTAGACTTGGGCAAGCTCGCGCTAGCCCTCCTCCGTCGTCCGCACAAGATTCCCGCCCTCCTCGCGCTGGGCCGCCGCACCAAATCCGCCGCCGAACGCCTCGCCGCAGTCCTGCGCGTCGTCCTCCCGCCCTGAAGGCAGGAGCCATGAGCCACCAACCCGGAGCAGAGGAGCCGCAGCATTTCGTTTGCGTGCGGTTACGAGGGCCAGTCCATGCTCCTCATACAAATCACGCGCTTCAAAAGGAGCGGAGCGGAGGGGAGTGTCTTCGCCGGAAGTTAGCGGGGAGGAGCCAGCCCGGTTGGAGTGGCAGACTGCTCGCGCTCCTTGACCTTCTCACTGAAGGTGATGAGGCCTGCGCCGAGCATGATGAGCAGCACTCCCAGCCAGCGCAGGGGCGGTATCTGCTCCTGCAGGAAAAATTTCGCGGCCAGCGTCGTCAGCACGAAGCCCATCGCGGTCAGCGGCCAGATGAAGCTCACGTCGCTGCGCGAGAGCAGGACGAGCAGGGCGATGAAGAAGATGGTTTCCAGCGCGACGCCCAGAAGGATGCTGGGGTTGGTCGCGCCGGCTTTCACCACGCGCCAGATTTCCGCCGCGTGGACGTGCCTGACCTCGCCGATCTGCTTGAGGCCCTTGCTGAGGAAGACGACGCCGATGGCCTCACAGACAAGGCCGGCGATGAGGATGACGAGGATTTTGGTCATGGGGGTTGGGGAGTTGCGCGGGAGGATTAAGAGTAGGATGAAGAACCGTTGAAGCCTGTTTCTTAATCTTAATCTGAATCCTAATTCCTCGCTACAGGTCCTGGTAGCGGACAAGCTGGATGCCCAGATGCTTCACCTGCTCCCTCACGCGCGGGCTGATGAGGGCGTCGAACTCGTGGCGAAATTCATCGAGCGAGGGATGCGAGTAAAGCTCGGAGTCGCCCGGTGGCAGGAGGAGGAGGAGCCTGCTGATGAAGTCCTCGTCCACGCGTGCGTTCTGCAGCAGGCCGAACACATGGTCGGTGGAGCGAATCTCCGAGTGCGTCAGCGTGCGGCGGGCACGGCGGGCGAGCCTGCCAAAGATGAAGGCGTGGCTCGCGCGGTAGAGCCAGTGGCCGCCCGCCAGCCGGCGGTTCAGCGCGAAGGGGTCGTCGGTGATGCGGAAGTGGCGGATGTTCCACTCTTGAAAGCGCGAGGCGAGCAACTCAAAGACGGTGGGGTGCAGGTGCAGGTTCAGGTGGCCGTTGACGTGGTCGAGCGTCAGGCCGGTGGCCTTGAACTTGGCGAACTGCGCGGCGATTTCCCGCGCGAGCTGGAGGCGCAGGCTGCGGTCGAAGAAGTAGCGGGCGCCAGCCAGGACGGGCGAGTTGCTGAACTCGCCAAGCGGATTGACGAGGTCGGGGATTTCCATCCGGCTGCAGGTGGCCTTGCCGCAGATGAGCGTGAGGTGCAGGCCGACGCCGAGCGCCGGGTTTTGTTTCGCAATCTCGACTGCTTCGGCGAAGGCGTCGCCGCTCACCATCAGGCTGGCTGTGGTGAGGATGCCCTCGCGGTGCGCGCGGAGGACGGCCTGGTTGATGGAGTGCGAGCGGCCGAAGTCGTCGGCGTTGACGATGAGGCGTCGGGACTGGGACACACCCCTCACCCCATCTCTCTCCACTCTTCCGAGGAGGGGAGAGGGTGCCAGAAGGGCGGGGGGAGCAGGATTTGGATCAGGATTAAGAGCAGGAGCCGAGGGGGACGCTGTCCTTCCTGCTCGTAATCCTGATCCTAATCCTGCTCCTCCCTCTGGCTCTGCTTGGTGGACGCGCTGGCCGCGTTTGAGCTTGAAGCCTGCAAGGGCGGCGGGCGGCGGGCCTTCCCGCAAGGGCAAATCCCCCACGCCGCGCGGTGCGCGGTGTGTCAGGCCTGAGGGAACGGGAGCTTGCTCAGACGCCATAGTTCGGCGCCAGCGCGCCTGTGGCGGAGCGATACCATGTGCGCAGGATGAGGGCGAGTTTTTGGAGCTTGTGCAGCTTCGTGGGAGTCGGGGCCAGCACGGGGAAGTCGCTCTCCTCCAGCTTGCGCAGGAGCCGCCAATAGACGGCACCCATCAGCTCGGCAGCGACCATCGCCTTGCGGTCTTCGGGCGGCAGGGTGGCGCGTGCGCGGTCGTAGTGGTGGCGTGCGCGGTGGGCGGTGGCTTGCGCGAGCTTGCGGAAGCGCGGGGTGAACTCGCCGCCCAAAATCTCCGCCTCGGTGACTTCGTGGCGTTTCAGTTCCGCGAGCGGCAGGTAGATGCGCCCGCGCGCGGCGTCGTTGCCCACGTCGCGGAGAATGTTCGTGAGCTGAAGCGCCTTGCCGAGGTGGACGGCGTAGTCGTGGCAGGCGGGGCTGGTGTGGCCGAAGATTTCTATGCTCAACAGCCCGACGACGGACGCGACGCGGTAGCAGTATTGCTCCAGCTCATCCCACGTCTCGTAGCGCGTCACGTCCAGGTCCATCTCGACACCGCGAAGGAGTTCGTCGAACAGCGCGAAAGGCAGCCGGTGCGTGACGATGAAGGGCTGCAGCTCGCGGTTGACCGGGAACTGTGGGCCGCCGCCGTCGCACGCGGTGCGGATGTCCGTCCGCCATTGGGCAAGGCGCGCGCGACGCTCCGCCAGCGGCACGCTCTCTTCGTCCGCCACGTCGTCCACCTCGCGGCAGAAGGCGTAGAGCGCGCTCATGCCGGCGCGCTTGGCCTTCGGCAACATGATGAAGGCGAGGGCGAGGTTCGAGGCGCTGCGCTGAGTGATTTGCTCGCTGACGGGCGGAGTCATCGGAATGCGGAATGGCGGTTGTTCATCAGAGCGTGCGGCGCGGGGGCAGGCCGTCTGTCTCAGCCAGCGTCGGGTTACGCGGGCGATGTGTCATGCGTTTGCGCTGGCGGCGGCGCGAGAATATGAACAAAAGGATTAGCGGCAGCACGACGAGGAGCGCGGCGGCGAGGATGGGCGTGAGCTGGGCGTCCGGGCCGCCGCCGGGCCGGGCGGTTCCGGGCTGGGGCATTTCCAGCGGCATGACTTCTGCCGCGAGGATGATTGGAAACCCCTCGGCCATGCGGGTCATTTCTCCAGCACGTCAGTGTCGCCATCCGGGATGACATCGGTGCTGAGGTTGAGGCGGAGCATCCGGTAGCGGAGGGCGTGACGCGTGACCTTGAGGCGCTCGGCGGTCTTGTTGATGCTGAAGTGGTTTCGCTCCAGCGCGGCGAGGATGAGCTGCTTCTCGAAGTGCGCCAGCGCCTCGTCGAGCGAGTCGGGGATGGGTGCGGACGGGGCGTCGCTCTTGCGGAGCTTCGTCTCGAACTCGAAGTCCGGCAGGTGCATCGGCTGCACCTGCGGGCCGGGCGCCAGGATGACGGCCCGCTCGATGACGTTGCGCAGCTCGCGGACGTTGCCGGGCCAGTGGTGGGCCGAGAGCTTGGCGGCGGCGGGCTTGGCGAGGATCATCACCGGCTTGCCGAGCGAGCCGCAGAATTGTTTCAGGAAATGCTCTGCCAGCAGGCACACGTCCGCGCCGCGCTCGCGCAGGGGCGGCGGGCGGAACTGCACGACGTTCAGGCGGTGATAGAGATCCTCGCGGAACTGGTTCTCACGGATGGCCTGGATGATGTCGCGATTGGTCGCGGCGAGGAGGCGGACGTTGACCTTCAGCTCGTCGTTGCCGCCAACGCGGGTGAAGGAGCCGTCCTCAAGAAAGCGCAGGAGCTTGGCCTGGAGCGAGCGGCTCATGTCGCCGATCTCGTCGAGGAAGATGGTGCCGCCGTCCGCCTCCTCGACGCGTCCGAGCTTCTGCTTGAGCGCGCCGGTGAAGGCGCCCTTCTCGTGGCCGAAAAGCTCGCTCTCCAGAAGCGTCTCGGGAATCGCGGCGCAGTTGATGCGGACGTAGCTGTTCTTCGCGCGCTTGCTCAGGCTGTGGAGCGCGCCGGCGATAAGCTCTTTGCCGGTGCCGCTCTCGCCGAGGATCAGGACGGCGGCGTTGCTGGGGGCGATTTGTTTGATGAGGTCGCGCTGCTCGCGCATCTTGGGGGACTCGCCGATGATCTGTTCGAGCTTGTAGCCGTCCGTGACCTTAGCACGGAGCGCGGCGTTCTCTGAGAGAAGGCGGTGGCGCTCGGCGCAACGGCTGACGTGGAGGAGCAGCTCCTCCGGGGCGAAGGGCTTGGGGAGGTAGTCGCTCGCGCCGGATTTGATGGCCTCCGCCGCGAGCTTGGGCGTCGCGTAGGCGGTGATCATTAACATGGGCAGGTCCGGCCAGCGCTTCTTCACGCGAGCGAGCAGCTCGTAGCCGCTGAGGCCGCCCAAGTGCGCGTCGGTGATGAGCATCAGAAACGCGCGCTTGTCCAGGAGCTGCTCGGCCTGCTCGGCGCTCTCGACGGCCTCCACAGAGTAGCCTTCGTCGGTGAGCAGCGCGCCCAGGGAGAGGCGCATGTTCTTCTCGTCGTCCACGAGCAGGATGGGCGGGAACGGCGGGCTCATGCGGCGGCGGTCATGGTTGTTTTCGCCGGGAAGGTTAGGGTGAAGGTGGTGCCCTTTCCAAGTGTGGATTCCAACGCCACCTTGCCGCCGTAGATTTCCGCGTTGTGCCGCACGATGGCGAGGCCCAGTCCGGTGCCTTTCTCCTTGGTGGAGAAATACGGCTCGAAAATGTTCTCGCGCTGGTAATCGGGGATGCCGGGACCGTCGTCCGTGATGGAGATCACCACGCTGCTGTGCTCGTCGAGCCGCACGCCCACGTCAATCCGCCCCTTGCTGTTCAATGCGTCGCGGGCGTTGGCAAGCAGGTTCACCAGCGCCTCGCGCAGGTGCGCGCGCTGCATGAGCAGCGGCGGCAGGTCCTTCGCGCACACGACCTGAATCTTCACCTCGTGCTGCAGCGCCGGGGGGAAGGCACGCTGGAGTGCGTTCTCCACCTCCTCGCGCACGTCAAGCCGCTCGACCCGGCCCTCGGCGAGCTGCGCGTAGCCCATCAACTCCGTGAGAATGCGGTCGGATCTCCCGACTTCCTCGCGGATCATCTCGATCTGCTGGAGTGCGGCGGGCTTCTCGTCTTTGAGCGATTTCTGGAGGCTGAACGCAGCGTTGTTGATGATGGCCAGCGGGTTCTTCAACTGATGCGCTATCTCTGCCGCAAGCCGGCCCGTCGAGCGCAATTGCTCCTGCCGGATGGCAAACTCTCTCGTCTCCTCCTGCGCCTGGAGCTGGAGGTCCGCCAGCACGTTGATCCCGTAACAGGACCCGGCGAGGAGCAGCAGCAGCAGCACTCGGCTCAACAGTGATTGCAAGGCGTTGCGATCTGATAGCGCGGTGATCGCGAGCAGCAACGCCTGGCCCACTTCCAGTTGCTGGTCGCCAGTGTCGGGCCGGGTGAACCGGGGCCGGGCCTTTGGGGCGTTGTCCGTCGCCGTGAGGCTTGCCGCATTGGTCGGAGAACGGACGGCGATGGTTGTGGGAACAGCGGCCGAGAGCGCAGGGGTGGCATTTTGCTGGTCCCATTTCAGCTCCTGCAACGTCAGGTCCAGCAGGCCGGCGAAGAGGTATCCCAGGATGAGCAGGAGGTTGACAGCCATTTGCAGCCGGACACCCGTGATGCTGACGGAATTGCGGATGACCAGCACGAGGAAGACCCAGTAGAGAGTGCTCTCCAAGCCGCCCGTTATGACGAGGAGCATCGCCACAAACGCGCCATCCACGACGTTTAGCACGAACACAGCCCATTGCACCCACGCCACCGGCAGGTAATCCATCGCGAGCAGCATGGCTCCGATGACGACGTTCGCTGCAAGGTAGGCGCGGAACACCATGCGCACCGTCTCGATGTCCGTCTCCCCCAGCGTCGGCACGCCCTCGAACCAATCCGAGACGAGGAGGAAATACGCCAGCGCACCGAGGATCACGACCTTGATGGTCAGACACACGTCGCGCTCCATGAAGCGGATGCGGTCGGCCTGCTGCTCCGGAGAAACCGCGGGGGCCTTGAACAGGCTGGCCAGCAGCTTCGCCTTGGGAGAACGCAGGTGCAGCATGGTCATTTCAGGAGTTTCAATGCCTCCGCCACGATGCCCGCCACATCCCACAACCGCCCCAGCCCCTCGTAGCCGCAGGACAACATCCCCTCTTCCGGGCCGATGAACCGCGCGCCGCGCTGCTGAAGCGTGCGCACGTTTTCCTGCGTCGCCGCGTGCAGCCACATCTTGCCGTTCATCGCGGGCGCGATGAGCAGCTTCGCCTTTGGATTCAAGGCCAGTGCGATGCACGTCAACGCGTCGTCCGCGTGGCCGTGCGCCAGTTTCGCAATGCAGTTGGCTGTAGCCGGCGCGATGAGCAGCAAGTCAGCCTCGTCCGCGAGCCGGATGTGCGTGGGTTGCCAGCCCTCCTCCTCGTCATACAAGTCCGTCACCACCGCATGGCGAGAGAGAGTCTTGAACGGCAGCGGCGTGATGAACTTCTGCGCGTCGGCGGTCATCACCACGCGCACTTCACAGCCGGCCTTCACGAGCTGGCTGCACAAGTCCGCCGCCTTGTAAGCCGCAATGGAGCCAGTGACGCCGAGGACGACGACTGGACGGCGAACGGATGCCGGTGCGGGTTTGGGCTGCTTGCTCATGGCTGGAGAGTGATGCGTGATGCGTGATGCGTGATGGAAACTGGCACACCTGCTTGAATCACGGAACACGAATCACGCATCACGTCCCTCATGCCCTCACACCTCCGGTGCCGTTGACCGCGCTTGCCGCATCTGCTCCGCGTCGTAAATCGCCTGCATCCGGCGCACGTCCTCGCGGATGCTCGTGCTGATGAGCAGGTAGTCGAAGTGCTTCCACTGCGCGATCTCCTGCTTCGCGACTGCCAGCCGCTTCTTGATCGCGTCGGGAGCGTCCTTGCCGCGCTTCTTGAGCCGTTGCTCCAGCACCGCCAGCGATTCCGGCGTGAGGAAGACTTCCACCAGCGCGCGCGCCAGTTCGCCCTCCTGCTCCGCCTGCGCGCGGATGGCCGCCGCGCCCTGCACATCCACGGCCAGCAACACGTCCTTGCCCGCGCGCAGCTTGCCGAGCACCTCGGATTTCAGCGTGCCGTAGCTGTTGCCATAGACCGTCGCGTGTTCGAGGAAGTTCCCCGCCTGCACGCGCTTGAGGAAATCCTCCGCCGTCAGAAAGTAGTAATCCACTCCGTCCTTCTCGCCCTCGCGCGCCGCGCGAGTCGTGCAAGTCACCGCGCGGCTCATGTTCGGATTGTCCCGCAGCATCTGCTCGCACAACGTCGTCTTCCCGCCGCCGGACGGCGCGGAGAGCACTATCAAAAGGGTGTTGTTCTTCTGGCTCATGCCTTCACTCCACGTTTTGCACCTGCTCACGGAACCGCTCCAGCTCCGCCTTCACCTGCACCACCTCGCGCGAGATGACCGCATCCTGCGCCTTGGAGCCGATGGTGTTGATCTCGCGGTTCATCTCCTGCGAAAGGAAATCCAGCGTGCGCCCGACCGGCTCCTTCGCCTTCAGGCAGTCGGCGAACTGCTGGAAATGACTCTGCAACCGCGTCAATTCCTCCGTGATGTCCGACCGGTCGGCGAAGAGCACGACCTCCTTCAACATCCGCTCGTCATCCGCCGCGATGCCTTCGAGGCCTGCCTGCTTGATGCGCTCCAGCAGCCGCGCCCGGAACTGCACTTGCACAAGCGGCCCTTGCGTCCCGATGCGTCCCGCCGCCGCGCGAATCAGCTCGATGCGCGAGGCCAAGTCCGCCGCCAAATGTTCCCCCTCGCGCTCCCGCATCTTGACCAGCGCGTCCAGCCCTTGCAGCAAAGCCGTCTGCACCGTCGGCCAGTAAGTGTCGGTGTCCGCCGCGTCCTCCTCGACTTCCAGCACGCCGGGTGCGCGCATCAAAGCCTCCAGCGTGACGCCGCCGGTGAGGTTCAACTCCGTCGCCAGCTTGGAGAACTCCGCCGCATACGCCTTCGCCAGCGCTGCGTTGACCTTCACGGCAGGCCCGGCGTCCTCGCCCTCGTGGATGGCCACGCGCACGTTGAGCCGTCCGCGCGAGATGCGCTTGTTGATTTCGTCGCGCACCTGCGCTTCGAGCGGTTCGAGGTCGCGAGGGAGGTTCAGCGTGATTTCCCCGGACTTCCGGTTCACCGAACTGAGTTCCACCGTGACCTTGAAACCGTCCCGCGCGCACTCGCCGCGACCGTATCCCGTCATGGACTTCATGTGCGGCGGACTATGGAGAATGGCGGGAGGCCGGGCGATTTCTTTTTTGGCGAAGTCGCCATGTAGTCGCAACCTTCAGGTTGCGAATCCCGCTTCATCTTCGACGCCAGCTAAAGCCTGCGACTACGGAGGACGGTCACTTCAGCGAACTCAAATACTCCACCAAGTCCCGCAGCTCCCGCCGCGTCACCAGCTTTTCCACGCCCTCCGGCATCGCGGACAGGCCACGGATGCGCTTCTCGATGTCGGCCTTCTTCAGCGTCAGCTTGCCGTCCTCGGGGGAATCCAAAATCAGTTCGCTCGCTGTCTCGGATTTCACGAGGCCGCTGTGGTTCGCACCGCTCTTCAGCACAATCGTCGCGTTCTCGAAGCCGGTGGCGATGGTCTTGTTCGGAAAGACGATGCTCTCCAAGAGTTGCTCGCGCGTGAGGCGCTTGCCCGCGCCGAGCAAGTCGGGGCCGACGATGCCGCCGTTGCCGCGCACCGCGTGGCAGCGGAGGCACTGTGCGCCGGGATGGTCGTTGAAGATGCGCTTTCCCTCGGTGGCGTCGCCGCCGACGAGCGTTGGGCGGAAGGGGGCGAGGGCGTCGGCTTTGGGGAGTGATGTGTTGAAGCGTTGAAGGGTGGACGAGACGGAGGCGGAGGGGCGCTTCGCGGCGGCTTCGAGGAGGTCCAGTTGCAGTTCGGGGGGAAGTTTCTTGTCTGAGAGCAACGCGAGCTGCTTGGCGAGCACGGCATCGGCGGCGGGACCGGGCAAGTCGCCGAGGGCGGTGAGCGCGGCCTGGCTGAGACGCGGGTCTTTCTCCGTGGCGAGGATGCGCTCCAAGAGCGGGACGGCGGTGGTGGGGTTGCCAGCAGCAGCGAGCTTCACAGCCTCGCGGCGAACCGTTGCGTCAGCATCCCCCAGCGCGAGCGTGACCGACTCGGAGAGCAACTTTGAACTTTGAACCTTGAACTCGGAACTCCCCAGCGTGCGGAGACTCGCGACGCGGACGGGCGCGGGCTGCGTAGTCGCTTTGACCAACGCGGCGAGCTGCGGCGCGGCTTCGGAAAGGGCGAGCTTCTCGACGGCAGCGATGGCGGCGAGTTGGGAATTGGTATCAGCGGAGCGCAACAGGCTGGGCAAGTGCGGGCGGAGCGCGTCCCGGGCGGCGGTGGCATCGCGCGGCGGGAGGGGACGCCAGAGGCCGCAGACGCGGTCGAACCAGCCGGGCCAGTTCTCCGGGTTCACGAGCGGCGTGGAGCCGTGGCCGTCCACACTGGCGATTTTCACCGGGACGTTGCCGGGCGTGGCGGGCTGGATTTCCCACGCGCTGAGGAGGAAAAGGGCCTCGGCGCGGAGGGCGTCGCCAAGTAGGTCAGGCATCTTGCCTGACTTTCCATCTTTCTCCTTGGTTGCCGACCCGACCGCTGGCGCGGGAACTGAAACAACGGATGACAGGCCGGAAGCCTGTCCTACTTTGGCGGCGAACTCGGCCAAGGCTTGGGCGTTCGTGGCGTGGCCGAGGCGGTAGTGGGCGTTCAAGGCGCGGCGGAGGAGCGGCCCCAGTAGGTCAGGCGTCCCGCCTGATTTTCCATCTGGCTCTTTGGCGGAAGGGCCGACCGCTGGGGCGGGAACTGGGAGAATGGATGACAGGCGGGACGCCTGTCCTACTAGGGCGGCGAGGGTGGGGTAGGCGGGTTCGATGCCGGCGTCGTTGATGGCGCGGGCGGCTTCGAGGACGAGGCGCGGGTCGGGGTCGCGGAGGAACTGGGCGATGGCGGGGTCACTCAGGCGGCGCAGGGCATGAAGCGCAGCCAAACGCACTTGGGTGCCCGGGTTCAGGGTGTAGTGTTCGTAGTTCAGTTTGAACGATAGATTGGAAGCGCTGCCTGTTCTCAGGACAGTGGCTCCCCACTCCCTAACCAAGTCATTGACGACCGGTTGCACGAGAACGTCATGACCGCCATGCGTCCTAGCAGACAGCATGAACTCAAATCCTGACCTCGGTGACGTGGTGATGTAACTCTTGGTGCCACGACTAGAATTGCCGCCAGTCAGCCGGTTCTTAAGCTCGTCCAACCGGGGCAGAACAGCGTCTTTTACCTGTTCTTCGACAGTTTGCATCAGCCGATAGCCACCGCTCCGCAGCACGAATCCTTTGGAGTAAGCCTGAGACGCGAGGGACTGAACTGGAACCGAGGGGTCGGTAATGAGCCTGACAATTCTGTCCAAAGCGTTTCCGAACGCCGCGCGTTGGAATAGTAGGCAGGCGTGACCACGAACGACAGCGTCGCGCTCGTCCAGCAACGGCAGTAGCTGCACCAACTCGCGAAGCATTTGGTCTTCGTCAAGTCGTTCAGCCACCAGCCCTAGCCCCCACATCGCGTGCAGCCGCGCGAAGAGGTTCGTGGACTTGAGCGCGACTTGGACGAGTTCGCGGACGGCGGGGTCGCGGTCGGATTTGGTGCGGGCGGCCAGCTCAAATTGCGCGGCGAGGCGGACTTGCATCGAGTCGTGGGCGAGGAGGCGGGCGAGTTCGGCTTCGGTGCGCTTCTCCATGCCGTCGGCGAGGAGGCGTTTGGCTTCGGCGAGTTTTGCGTTGCCCGCTTGCGCCGGGTCGCTCACGCGGTAGAGGCGGCCCTTCTCCGACTGGCCCCAGCCTTCCACCCAGTCGCTCACGTAGAGCGCGCCGTCGGGGCCGAAGGCGGCGTGCGTGGGCAGGAGGTTCCAGAGGAATTTCTCGCGGGCAGCCAGCTCGAAGCTCGCGCCGCGCGGCTTGAGGCTGAAGCTCCAGATGCCGCCGGGGAAGTCGCAGATGAAGAAGTGGTTCGCGTAGCGGTCGGGCAGGCCGGTGCCGGGATAGAAGGCGAGGCCGGCGGGGCCTTGGGCGACCTCGCCGCTCCACGGGAGGATGTCGCCCGCGCCGCCGCGCCACAGCTCCTCGGTGACCCACGGGCCGAAGTTCTTCATGTGCTGGTAGCTGATGCGCCAGCCGTAGTCGCCGCCCTCGACGAGGTGGAGGAGGCGGGCCTTGTCGGGGCCGGCGGTGTCGTTGTCCACGGTGAAGAGATTGCCGAGTGCGTCGAAGGCGAGGCCCTGCGGGTTGCGCAGGCCGATGCAGAAGACTTCCAGCTCGGAGCCGTCCGGCTGGCAGCGGAAGACCGCGCCGGTGTCGGGCGCGATGCGGCGGAGGTAATCCGCGCTGAAGCCGGGGTGCTTCATGCCGGGCCGCAGCTCGAAGCCACGGTCGCCGAGGCTGAAGTAGAGCCGTCCGTCCGGGCCGAAGACGAGGCCGTGGAGGTCGTGGCCGGAGACGGAAATGTGGACGCCGAAGTGGGAGTGGGAAGTGATTAGTGAGTAGTGATTAGTGGGGGATGGTGGCTTGAGCGAGCTGCGGTTGGTCAGGTGGTAGAGGCCGGGGATGGAGGTGAACCAGAGTTCGTTTTTCCGCGCGAGGATGCCGGCGGCGGGGCCGGCGGTGGGTTGGTTGAAGCCCGAGGCGATGACGGTGGACTTGTCGGCGCGGCCATCGGCGTCGGTGTCCTCGACGAGGCGGATGACTTCGGAGTCGTTGGTCAGGACGGAGTAGTTTGTCCCGGTGAAGTGCCGGCGAAGCATCGCCTCGCGGTCGGCGACGGTGCGGCAGCTCAGGTCATCAAGCAGCCACGGCACGCGTTGCGTGATGTCGAAGACGGCCTTCTTGTAGCGATGCGTCTCGGCGATGAAGAACCGCCCGCGTTCGTCCACGCTGAAGGCGACGGGGTTTTGCAGCAACGGCTCGGCGGCGACGAGTTCGACCTTCAGGCCGGGCGCGATTTGGAGTTGCTTGAGCTTGGCCTCGGCGGCGGTGTTCGTAGTGTGCTGGGCGAAGCTGGGGAAAGTGAGCAGCCACAGACTACACAGAATCATGAGAACAGAACCATGAAGGCGATGATTCTGTGCCCATGATTTTGTGAGTCTCTGCCGATGGGCTGACGGCGTCGTGGGCTGCATGGCGGGGACGGTAGCAATTCCCGCCGGGTTGGAAATGCTTTCGTCCGAGCGCGGGCTTGAGTTCCCGGCGAGGTTCGGCAGCATCGGGGCGTGAAAAGCCAATCCCTTCTTCGGGCCGTGCTGTTGCTGGCGGCGGTCTTCGCGCTTCTGTTCACCACCTCCGCCGCGCCCAAACCGAACTTCATTTTCATCCTCATTGACGACCTCGGGCGCAATGACCTGGGCTGCTACGGAAGCAAGTTCTACCGCACGCCGAACCTCGACCGCATGGCAACCGAGGGCATGAAGTTTTCCGACGCCTACGCCGCGTGCCCGGTGTGCTCGCCCACGCGCGCGAGCATCATGACGGGCAAGTATCCGGCGCGGCTGCATCTCACGGATTGGCTGCCCGGTCGCGGTGATTTGGCTCCGCAACGGCTCGCGCGTCCGGTCATCAATCAGCAGCTCGCACTCGCCGAGGTCACCATTGCCGAACGCCTCAAGGCCGCAGGCTACGTCACCGCGCACGTCGGCAAGTGGCATCTCGGCGGCGCGGGCTTCGAGCCGCAGAAGCAGGGCTTCGACATCAACATCGCCGGAGACCACACGGGCACGCCAAAGAGCTACTTCGCGCCCTTCGGCGGGAAGGGCAAGGACGGCAAGTTCATCTCGATGACCGCCCTTGAAAATGCTCCAGACGGCGAATACTTGACCGACCGGCTCACCACCGAGGCCGAGAAAATCATCGCGGCGAACAAGGACAAGCCGTTCTTCCTCTACTTCGCGCACTACGCCGTGCACACACCGCTAAAGGCCAAGGCCGACGTCGTCGCCAAGTATCCGCAAGTCACCGGCAAGGGCGGCCAGCAAACCAACGCCATTTACGCCGCGATGATGGAGAGCATGGACGACAGCGTCGGGCGCATTCTGAAGCAGCTCGACGACCTCAAGCTCGCGGACCACACCTACGTCTTCTTCACCTCGGACAACGGCGGCCTCGCGACCCTCGAAGGCGCGAGCACGCCTGCGACCATCAACAACCCACTGCGCGAGGGCAAAGGCTACCTCTACGAAGGCGGCATCCGCGTGCCGCTCCTTGTGCGCGGGCCGGGCATCAAGCCCGGCAGCACTGCGACCAACGCGATGAGCAGCGTGGATTACTTCCCGACAATTGCGGAACTCGCCGGCCTCGCCGCCCCGAAGTCTGAGGACAAGGTGGACGGCGTCACTCTAGCCCCGCTCCTCAATGGCACCAGTGCCCCCGCCGCGCGCCCGCTCTTCTGGCATTACCCGCACTACAGCAATCAGGGCGGCAAGCCCGGTGGCGCGATTCGCGACGGCGACTTCAAGCTCATCGAGTTCTACGAGACGGGCCGCGTGGAACTCTTTGACCTCAAGTCCGGCGAGAACCGCAACCTCGCCGAAGACCCCGCGCACAGCGCCCGCGTGAAGGCGATGGTCGGCAAGCTCGACACTTGGCGCATCAAGACCGGCGCGCAGATGATGCAGCCCAACCCCGGTTATCGCCCCAGCCCGCAGGCCGCCGACGGCACCATCACGATGCTCGGCAAACACGCGGACGTGTTCGGCACGATGCTGCGCTTCGAGCCGCTGCCGCACAAAAACACGCTTGGCTACTGGGTGAACACGGCCGACTGGGCGAGCTGGGACTTCGAGGTGGTGAAGCCCGGCAAGTTCACGATGGAGATCACCTACGGCTGCGGCAACGGCAGCGGCGGCAGCGAAGTCGAGTTCGCCGTCGGCCCGCAGAAACTGTTGTTCAAGGTCGAGCAAACCGGCGGCTTCCAAGCCTTCGTGAAGCGCGACATTGGCGAGCTGACCTTCGACAAGCCCGGTCGCTACACGCTGACCGTGAAGCCCAAGTCCAAGCCCGGCCCGGCCGTGATGGATCTGCCGCAGGTGGTGTTGAAGGCGGGGAAGTGAGCAAGGCTTTCTGGCCCGACAAAGAAGCACCAACCTGCACTAATCCGAAGGACAGTTTTGATTGGTGCCAGTGTTAGTGCAGGTGAGTGGTTCGAACTCCCTCGTGTCCAAGTCTCCGTTCAACGTGCGCAATTTCCGTGGATTGCCGCGACGCTGACTGCCTGTCATCTTGCGCGCGCGCATGAAATGGTTCGCCTCAGTCGGTTTGGCTCTGCTCCTGGCCGCGCCCGTTGTCTCGGGGGCGCTCCTTGGCGCAGCGCTGACGAAGGATCCAGCCCATCTCTCCTACGAGAAGGACGTGCTGCCGCTGCTCGACAAGTATTGCTTCGACTGCCACGCGGACGGCGCAAAGAAGGGCGGCGTGGAGTTTGACAAGCACCGTTCCCACGCCGAGCTGCTCGCGGACCGGAAGCTGTGGGAACAGACGCTCATCAATGTCCGCAGCCGCGCGATGCCGCCGGAGGACAAGAAAAAGCAGCCGACGCTGGCCGAGCGGGAGCTGATTCAAGCGTGGATTGATTTCGAGGTCTTCAAGTGCGACTGCAAAACCCCCGACCCCGGTCGCGTCACGCTTCGCCGGCTCAACCGCGCGGAATACAACAACACCATCCGCGACCTTGTCGGTGTGAACTTCCGCCCGGCCGATGACTTTCCCGCAGATGACGCGGGCTACGGCTTCGACAACATCGGCGATGTGCTCTCGATGCCGCCAGTCCTGCTGGAGAAGTATCTCACCGCCGCAGACAGGGTTCTTGCTCAGGCTGTCATGACGGGCGCGCAGTCGAAGCCGACGGGGCAGCGCATCGCCGCGCGGCAATTCTCTGGCGGGAACGACGCTGGCAACCCAGACGCACCGCGCTGGGTCACAGGCACGCAGACCGTGAGGGTGAAGTTCTCCGTGGCGCGCGACGGAGGGTATCGGCTGCGGCTCTCGACGCTGGCTCGCCATGTCCAGGCGGCGCAGGCGAAGATGGGAATCAGCCTGGACGGGCAGCCTTTGGGAAACATCTCGGTGCGCGGGAGCCCGGGCTTGCCGCACATCACGGAGGTGCCGGCGAGCCTGCGAGCCGGCCAGCACGAACTGGTGCTGAGCTTCGTGGATGGAAACGGGCCGCCGCCTGATCTCGGTGGCCGATTTCAAGCGCGGGGATTCGCGGTGGACTGGCTGGAGATTGTGGAGGCGGCGCCCAATGCCGTGCTGCGGCTGCTGCCGGACGAGTTGCTTGTGAGCTTTAACGCGAAGCCGATTGGGAACAGCTGGGTGGGGCTGAGCGCTTTTGACGAGGATGACGTGGCATTTGATTTTCACGCGCCGCGCGACGGCGAATATGTGCTCCGCACGCTGGCCTGGGCCAAGAAGGTTGATTTTCCAATGCCCCCGGAGGGCGCGCATTTCCAGCGCGCGATGCGATGGGCGAAGGAGGCCGCCTCGGATGCGATGGTGCTCACCTTCATGCGCGACAAGGAGAAGCTGCGCGATGTGAAGATCACGGCGGAGGAGTCAGCCCCGCAGCATTACGAGGTGAAGATGCGGCTGTCCGCCGGGAGACATCGTTTGAGCGTGGCAGTGTTCCGGATCAAAACCGGGCTTGCGCCGGAGGAGGCCACGAAGTTCAGGGCGGGCAAGGAGCGCCGGGGCATGGTGTTCGTGCATCATCTCGAGATTGAAGGCCCGCCGGATGGCGCTGCCGAGCTGCTGGCTGAGAATCATCGGCGTATTTTTTTCAAGCCAGCCACCAAGGACACCGCGCCGCATGTCGCGCGCGAGGTGATTGGAGCCTTTGCGAAGCGGGCCTACCGGCGACCGGTCACGACTGCGGAGGTCGAGCGCCTGATGAAACTTTACGAGCTGGCGCAGAAGGGCGGCGAGACGTTCGAGGGCAGCGTGATGCCGGCGCTCAAGGCAGTGCTGATCTCGCCGCATTTCCTCTACCGTGGCGAGTTGCAGCCCGAACCGGACAATCCGAGGTCCGTGCATCCGGTCAACGAGTTCGCACTGGCGGCGCGGCTCAGCTACTTCCTCTGGAGCTCAATGCCCGACGAGGAGCTGTTCTCGCTCGCGGAGCGCGGGCAGTTGAGGAGGAACCTCGATGCGCAAGTCCGCCGGATGCTGAAAGACCCGAAGAGCCAGGCGCTGGTGGAGAATTTTGCCGGGCAGTGGCTCCAGCTCCGCAACCTCGCCATCGTCCAGCCAGACAAGAAGCTGTTCCCGACGTTTGATGCCACGCTCCGCGCCGCGATGCAGCGGGAGACGGAGCTGCTCTTCGAGCACATCGTGCGCGCGGACCGCAGCGTGTTCGAGTTCCTCACGGCGGATTACACATTCGTCAACGAGCCGCTGGCGCGGCACTACGGCATTGCCGGCGTGGCCGGCGGGGAATTTCAACGCGTGAGCCTCAAGGGCCAGCCGCGCGCCGGAGTGCTCACGCACGCGAGCATTCTGACGCTCACCTCAAACCCCACGCGCACCTCGCCCGTCAAGCGCGGCAAGTGGGTTTTGGAAAACCTCCTCGCCACCCCGCCGCCTCCGCCCGCGCCTAACGTGCCGGAACTCGACGGCCAGAAGCAGCTCACAGGCACGCTCCGTCAGCGCATGGAGCAGCACCGCGCGAATCCGACCTGCGCCGGCTGCCACACGAAGATGGATGCCATCGGCTTCGGGCTGGAGAACTACGATGCGGTCGGCGGCTTCCGCACGCGCGACGCGGGCGCGGTGATCGATCCGAGCGGCGAGCTGGGCGCAGCGGACAAGTTCAAGGGACCAGTGGAGCTGGCAGCCTTGCTCGCAGCACAAAAGCAGGATGATTTCGTCCGCTGCATGGTGGAGAAGCTGCTGACTTACTCGCTCGGGCGCGGGCTGGAGTATTACGACCGCTGCGCGATGAAGGAGATTGCCGACGGGCTGGCAAAGCGGCGTCACACCTTCTCCGGCCTCGTGCTGGAAGTGGTGAACAGCGTGCCGTTCCAAAAGCGCCGTGGCGAGGGTGACGCTCATGCTGCAGCCCGGTGAGGGTTCTCGGGGGAGCATGCCTGTTTCTTGCAACACAGTGGCTATTCCACTTCTGCTCGTAATCCTGATCCTAATCTTGCTCCTCCCCGATCGCGTTTCGATCCGCGGAGCACGAATAGGTTCAGGATAACAAGCAGGAGGAACGCCCCGTCCCCGCCAACGAATGTCCTATCTCCCCCCTCCCCTGCAAGAAACCGAGTGCGCCCAGTTCTCAGCAAATCTTCTCTGCCCGATTGAACTCGTCGCTATTACCGCCAGTCACCATCCCGCGCCTTGCCGAACGGGCTTCGTCACCCTAAATTCCGCCCACGTCGAAACCGTATGAAACACACTGCCCTGCCCCGCCGCACTTTTCTCCGTGGCCTCGGCACACTCATGGCCCTCCCCGCGCTCGAAGCGATGGTGCCCGCCGTGTCCGCCGCTTCAGCGCAGGGCGCGCCTCGCCGCACCGCGTTTGTCTATGCACCCAATGGCATGAACATGGCCGATTGGTGGCCGGAGACAGTCGGTCGCGGCTATGAGCTTCCGAGAATTCTCCAGCCGCTGGCAGCGCATCACGAAGACTTCAGCGTGCTGTCCGGCCTGGATCAGGTGGCGGGGTCCGAGGGCGCGGACGGGGCCGGCGATCACGCCCGCGCCAATGCCACATGGCTGACTGGAGTCCGTGCGCGCAAGACCGCAGGCGCGGACATCCAGGTCGGCGCCTCGATTGATCAGGTTCTCGCCGAGCAGATGGGCAAGCAGACCCGTTACAGCTCTCTCGAACTCGGCTGCGACCGGGCGCGCACCGCAGGAAGTTGCGACAACGGCTACAGTTGCGCCTACCAGTTCAACATCGCGTGGAAAGGCCCCGCCACTCCGATGCCGCCCGAGGCCGATCCCAAGCAGGTGTTCGACCGCCTGTTCGGCAATGGCACGAGCAAAGAGGAGACCGCCTCCCGCCAAAAGCGCGAGCAATACAACAAGAGCATTCTCGACTTCGTGCTGGAGGACGCCAACTCGCTCAAGCGCCAGCTTGGCGCCACCGACCGCCGCAAGCTCGACGAATACATGACGGCGGTCCGCGAATTGGAGGAGCGCATCGGACAGGCGGAGAAATTCAAGACACAGAACGTCGCCCCCGCACTGCGGAAGGATTTTCTTCCGCAGGACTACAGCTACGAGCAGCACATCCGCATGATGTATGACCTGATGACGCTCGCGTTCCAGACGGACTCGACGCGCATCGCGACCTTCCTCGTGGCGCACGACGGCAGCAACCGCAGCTACCCCTTCATCGGCGTGCCCGACGGCCACCACGACCTCTCGCATCACGGCAACGATGCGGAGAAGAAGGCGCGGATCGCGAAGATTAACACGTTCCACACGACGCAGTTCGCCTACTTCCTCGGCAAGCTCAAGGCCGTGAGGGAAGGCGAAGGCACGCTGCTCGACAATTGCGCCATCATGTTCGGCAGCGGGCTGGCAGACGGCAACCGCCACGCGCACCTCGACCTGCCCATCCTCCTTGCCGGTCGCGGCGGCGGCTCCATCAAGAGCGGCCAGAGCATCGAGTTCAAAAAGGAGACGCCGCTGTGCAATCTCTTCGTCTCTCTCGCCGAGCGCATGGGCGCGAAGGTGGAAAAGTTCGGCGACAGCACCGGTCGTCTTGAGGCCATCGGCCAGACGACCCCGAGTGGCCCGCGGCAGTTCCAGTTGGACCGCGACACGAAATGGAAAAAGAAAGTGTAGCCGAGGTTCCGTCGGGAAGCCGTGCCCGCGTCTCATTGGGAACAGGCTCCAGACCGGTGTCGCCGGGCAGCGAAGGCCGGGCCGTTTCAGCGGCTTCTTGGTTTCCCGCAAGCCTTGAAACGGTTTTTCCGCCACTGCCAATGACACCCGCTGAAGCCGGGTGCTAAATGAAAGGGTTGCGAGGCATGCGCAGCTCGTTCATCTGATCTCGGACGTTTCCTTCTTCGCCAGCCCAACGAACCTGCTTATCTTCAACCCATGTTCTCGGTGCACGACCACAACCGCGATGCTTGGGATGATCTCGCCCGGCAGCAGGTCCCGCTTGCACGCCCCGCCGGCGAAAAGGAGTTCGCCAAGCCGCAGTTCATCATCAATCCCTTCGGCTGGGTGGACTTCGAGTTGCGCGGGCGCAAAGTGCTCTGCCTCGCGGCGGGCGGCGGCAAGCACAGCGTCCTCTTCGCCGCTGCCGGCGCGGAAACGACCGTGGTGGACATCAGCCCGGCGATGCTCGACCTCGACCGCAAACTCGCCGCCGACCGGGGCTTCAAGGTCAACGCCATCGAAGCCTCGATGGACAATCTCGGCGCGCTGCCTGACGCGCACTTCGACCTCGTAGTGCAGCCGGTCAGCACGTGCTACGTGCCTGCTGTGGCCCCGGTTTATCGCGAA
>JACRKB010000107.1 GCA_016235545.1 Verrucomicrobiota bacterium
ACGCCGTTGTCATCCTTCACGAAGTTGCCGGGGTGCGCATCGAACGCGGCGACCTCGTCGAGGTCGCGGTAGAAGGAAAGCGAGCCGGGGCGACCGAGCGAGAGGCCTTGCAGCGGCTGGAACCAGAGCTTGCGCATGAAGGAAAGCATCTCGTCGTTGCTGACGGGCGAGCCAAGCATGGTTGGCTGTGACGTGATGACCACCAATTGCCCGCCTTCGTGCGCGACGCCCTCAAGAGTAATCCGGTCTCCGAAAATCCCGTTCTGAAACTCCAACCGTTCCAGATACTCCAACGGGAGGGCCCCCGTCAGTTCGGCTTGGAATCCCGTCTCCTCCCCGCTCACCACGTAGAAACCGCAACGACCGGGGCGGGTGGCTTTGAAGTGGCGCGTCTGGTCGCCCGGAATCCAGACCCGATGCTCCTCCCCGGCGTCGCAGATCAACGGGAGATAATCCTCGGGCGAAATCAGGCGGCGACTTTGCTCCGCCCAGGCGCGGAGGTCGCGCTCTTGGCGTCGGCGAAAAACTTCTCGGCTGCGGAGCGGAGAGCTTCCCGCTGGCGGCGGAGTTGCTCGGAGGTGGCGCGCGGCTGATTCAAGCGCACTCGAAGCATCTCCTTTGGGTCCGTCAGGTAGATGGCTGGTTTCATGGGGCATACCTTATGGGCATTTGCAGTTGTGGTCAAACTCAGCTTCACGGCGCGCGCGCTGGCAAGCCATCAGTCGCGACTGGCTTGAGCGTCCACACTTCCGGCGAGCGAATGCCGGGCTTTTGTTCACCACTTACCACCAGCCACGCGCCTTTCCATTGCACGGTCGGCACAGTCACGCGCGGGGCAGGCGTGGGCGCGGTCTCAGTCCAACGGTCAGTGCGGGTGTCGTAGGCGAGGACGGACTTCGGAAAGCCCTTGTGCTCCGTCGGCGCGACGGTGAGTTGCGCCGCGTCGTCGCCGCTCATGACGAGGAACTGTGTCTGACCAAGCGTCGGTGCTGGCGAAGGCGCGGCCACGGCGGCGCGCGGCAGGTCGGCGATGCGCTTCCAACCTTTGCCCGGCGTGTAGCGGTAGGCGTCCTTCAAGTAGGTCCGCACCGGCTTGCCGTCCGGGCTAGCGGACAAATCCGCGCCGCTCACGAGGAAGAACGAGCCGTCTTGCGCCGCAGCGACCGCGAGCATCCGCGGCGGGCCGGGCCACGGTTCCAGCTCGCGCCACGCCGGTTGCTTTGCGCCGAGGTCGAGCGCGAAGAAAGTTTTCAGCGTGCTGGTGGAGTCGGACTTCTCGATGCCGCCAGCGACGTAGAGCGTGTCGCCCAGCAGCGCGCCGCTCATGTTCGCAACAGTGCGCGGCAGCGTCGGCAACGGCTTTGTCTCCAGCTTCCCGCCGCGCCATTCCAGCCGGAAACACTCGGCGCGGTGCCCGTCCGCATCGCTGCCCCCGACGCACACGACTCCGCCGCCATGCGTCACGCTCACCCCGTAGCCGAGCGGACGCGGCAGTTTTCCCGCGACCTGCCATGCGCCATCCGGCTTCTCCAGCACGAAGACCGTGTCATACCAAATCTTCTTCCCGCCCTCCCACGGCTTCTTGTCCGGGAAGTTCGCGCCGCCCGCAGCGAGCAGCGCGCCGCCGCTCACGCCCGCGAACATGGAGGCAAAGCCCTCCTTGTCGGGAAGCGAAGGCAGTTTCGACCAGCCGACGGAATCGGCAGCCAGTGTGAAAATAGCAGACATGAGGAGAGTCGTGCCGACAGATTGCAGCCGGCGAGAAATGGGAATTCGCGAAGCCGAGGTCTGAGCGTGACCTCCGAAGTTGAGGCTGAAAGCCTCACACATGACAGCCCGGGGCAACGCCCCGGGTGGCGAAGACGCAGCACCGCCGCCCTGAAGGGGCGGAACATTTTGTGTCGCCCTTTCAGGGCTTGGCCATTCGTTGCCGAGCAACCCGGGGCGGTGCCCCGGGCTGGTATGTGATGCTCCTTCGGAGCGTCGATTTCGGAGTTCGGGGTGAACCGCCATCCGCGCGGAGGTTTTGGAAAACGAATGTGGCCAGACGAACAAGGCATCAAACATTCGCTTGCCCCCAGTCGTTTGCCGAAGGCGGTTTTCGGAAACACGTTTCACTTGTCGGCCTTCTTCTTCGCCTTCGGAGGCGGCGGCGTGTATTCGGGCTTGGCCGGGTTGTAGTTCGGATTCGGCGTGGGCATCTGCGCGCCGACTTCCTTGCGCCACACGTGCAAACGGGCGCGGAGTTCCTCGACCTTCTGCGGCTGCGCGGCGGCGAGGTCGCGCTGTTCGCTGATGTCCTCGCGGATGTTGTAAAGCTCGACGCGCATGTCGTTGAAATGCTCGACGAGCTTGAAGTCGCCGCTGCGAATCGCGCCGTAAGGCATCGCGCCGCCGAGCTGGTAGTGCTGGTGATGCGGGTAGTGCCAGAACAGGTCGCGCGCCGGGAGCGTGCCCGTGCCGCGCAGCAACGGCACGAGGCTCACGCCATCGCGGTTCGGTGTCCCGCCTTTAGGCGGCTCC
>JACRKB010000110.1 GCA_016235545.1 Verrucomicrobiota bacterium
GCATCCGCTTCCGTGGGCATCCCGACCTTCGCCGCATTTTGATGTGGGATGGCTACCCGTATTTCCCGTTGCGGAAGGATTTCCCGCTCGCTGGCAAGCAGACCGACTTGCCGGATGTGGCGTTCACCAAGCCCGCGCCGCTGGAGGGCGGGCCGTTCGTCACAGTCGCCGGCGGCAAGGACAGCATCGCCCGCGAGCCGCGCGTGCGCTTGCCAGAGAACTAATTTCATGGCCACCGCTCAAACCATCGAGTTCCGCGACCCCGCCTCCCGCGTGGCGGCCGGAGCCAAGTCGCTCATGCCGGAGGCCGCGCCCGCGTCCGTTCCGCCCACCGGCGGCGATGACGGCGAGCTGCAGGGCGAGAAGATGATACTCAACATGGGGCCGTCGCATCCGTCCACGCACGGCGTGTTGCGCATCATCTTGGAGCTGGACGGCGAAATCATCACCAAGGCCACCCCGGACGTGGGTTATCTGCATCGCGGCGACGAGAAAATCGCCGAGAACATGACCTACACCCAGTTCATCCCTTACACGGACCGGCTGGATTACCTCGCGCCGCTGGCCAACAACGTCGCCTACGCGCTCGCGGTCGAGAAACTCCTCGGCATCGAGAAGCAGCTCCCGCCGCGCTGCCAATACATCCGCGTCATGTGCTGCGAGATGGCGCGCATCTCGGCCCACTTGCTCGGCCTCGGCGCGTTTGCGCTGGACATCGGCGCGGTCACGGTCTTCCTGCACACGTTCACGGAGCGCGAGAAGATTTACTCGCTCATCGAACGGCTCACCGGCGCGCGCTTCACCACGAGCTACACGCGCATCGGCGGACTTTCGCGCGATTTGCCGCCGGGCTGGGCGGATGCGCTGCGCAAGTTCTGCGACGAGGTGGAAGTCAACTTCGCCGAGTCCGAGACGCTGCTCACGCGCAACCGCATCTTCGTGGACCGCACGCGGAACGTCGGCATCATCTCGGGCGCGGACGCGATTGATTACGGCTTGACCGGCCCGAACCTGCGCGGCAGCGGCGTGGATTACGACGTGCGCAAGGCGCATCCGTATCTCGCCTATGGCGAGCTGGATTTCGAAGTGCCCGTCGGCTCCGTCGGCGACAGCTACGACCGCTATCTTGTCCGCATGGAAGAGATGCGCCAGAGCGTGCGCCTCATCCGCCAGTGCCTCGCGAAGCTGCCCGGCGGCGACGACAACGATGCGAAGGAGCCCATCAACGTCCCGGATGGCAAAGTCGTTCTGCCGCCCAAGCAGAAAGTGCTCACGAGCATGGAGGAGTTGATTCACCAGTTCATGCTGGTGACGCAGGGCGTGAACGCGCCTCCGGGAGAAATCTATTTCGGTGCGGAGAACCCCAAGGGCGAGCTGGGCTTCTACATCAACTCGCGCGGCGGCGGCACGCCGTATCGGCTGAAGATTCGCGCGCCATCGTTCTGCAACCTGAGCATCCTGCCGCACGTGCTGCCCGGCCACATGATGAGCGACGCGGTGAGCATCCTCGGCTCGATTGATTTTGTGATGGGAGAATGTGACCGATGAGCTTCGCCGTCCCCGCCAACCTCGAAGCCCAACTCGACGAGTTGGCCACGCACTACCCGCAGAAGCGGAGCGCGTCGCTCATGTTCCTGCACGCGTTGCAGGAGCACTTCGGCTACATCTCGCGCGACGCCGTGGAGTGGACCGCCCGGAAGCTTGGCCTCCAGCCCATCAACGTCTTCGAGCTGGTCACGTTCTACCCGATGTTCCGGCAGGAGCCACTCGGCAAGACTCACATCAAGGTCTGCCGCACCTTGAGCTGCGCGCTAGCCGGCAGCGGCGAGCTGCGCACACACTTTTGCTCGAAGCTCGGCCTCGACTCGCACAAGCACGCGCCGCAGACCACGCCGGACGGGAAGTTCACCGTGGAGTTCGTCGAGTGCCTCGCCGACTGCGGCAACGCGCCCGTGGTGCTGCTGAACGAGGATTTGCTGCCGAAGGTCACGCCCGCGCAGGCGGATGAAATTGTCGCGAAGGGCAAATGAGCGAACCATGCCCACGAAAGCCAAACATGAAAACAAGCCTCAAAGATTGGCCAAAACTGTTGCCAAAGCTAAAGGGAATGCGCGGCCTGAGCCTCGAAGAAAAAGTTCTCCTCGCCCAAGGCCTCGCTGCGACCCCGGAGGAGCGGTGGCTGATGCACGAGAGATTTCTCCGCTCGCTCGGCTTATACAGTCACTGGGAGCGGAAAAAATTAGGTTTCAAGTTGTAGGGATGGGCGGAGCCATCCTTCAAGGCGTCATCGTGAGCACACTGGACACAGACCTATGGGTTGACCTGCCGGAGCGGCAATACATCCGGCTGATGAACCTCGTGCTGAAGCAAGGCGGAACGGCGCTGGCTCCGACGCTTTACGCGCTGTCGGACGGCTGGCTGGTCAACTTCTTGTTTCGGGTGGACGGCCTCAAGAGCTTCGACGCGGAATACCGCCTCGCGGTGGATGCCAAGATTGCCGGTGAGCCGGTCAAAGCCCTGCCATTGGAGCGAATCCTCCACAGCAAGAAGTCGATTCGCCGGGACAAGGATTTGCTCCACATCCTTCACATTGAGCGCTTCCTCAAGGGGCGCAAAAGGACGGAGGGGAAATCGATATGAAGACCTGGTTGCCCGACATGGATTTGAACCATGACAAACAGATTCAGAGACTGTTGTGCTACCATTACACCATCGGGCAGTCCGTAGCGCCGGGCAAAGTAGGGATTCCAAACTGAGAGTCAAGCCGCCATGCCGCAGGAACACCGCCTAATTCTGAAGCACGCCGACCAGCCCGGTTACACGCCGGACCTCGAGTGCTACCTCCGACACGGCGGCTACGACGCGCTCAAGAAGGTGCTCGCCCTCGCGCCAAAGGACTTGCCCGACGGCAAGAAAATGTCCCCGCAGGAGCAGGTGCGCGAGGACGTGAAAGCCTCCGGCCTGCGCGGGCGCGGCGGCGCGGGTTTCAGCGCGGGCATCAAGTGGTCGCTCGTGGACCGCCGCAGCGGCAAGCCCATTTACCTCATCTGCAACGCCGACGAGTCCGAGCCGGGCACGTTCAAGGACCGGCAAATCATCCACAAAGACCCGCACCAGCTCATCGAGGGCATGATTCTCTCCTGCTGGGCGAACGACGTGAAGCTCGCCTACCTCTACATCCGAGGCGAGATGCCGCAGGGCGCGAAGCTGCTCAACAAGACCCTCGACGAGGCGCGGGCGAAGAACTTCCTCGGCAAGAACATCCTTGGCTCCGGCTACGACCTGGAGATTTACGTCCATCGCGGCGCGGGCGCTTACATCTGCGGCGAGGAGACCGGACTCATCGAGTCGCTCGAAGGCAAGCGCGCCTACCCGCGCATCAAGCCGCCCTACTTCCCCGCCGTGCTGGGCCTCTACATGTGCCCGACCATCGTGAACAACGTGGAGACCCTCTGCCACGTGAAGCACATCGTGAACATGGGCCCGGGCGAATACGCCAAGCTGGGCACACCCAACAATACCGGCACGCGCATCGTCAGCCTCAGCGGCGACGTGAAGCGCCCCGGCTACTTTGAAATCGAGGTCGGCAAAGTCACCCTCGGCGAACTCATCAACGACCCCGCGTTCGGCGGCGGCTTGCGGGACGGACGGAAGCTCAAAGCCATCATCCCTGGCGGCTCATCCTCGAAAATCCTCAAGGCCGACGAGACGTTCAAACTCAACCGCAAAGGCCCCGACGGCCAGATGGCCAAGGTGGACGTGCCGCTCCTCGACCTACCCTACGACTTCGACTCGCTCATGGCCGCCGGCACCATGTCCGGCTCCGGGGCCATCATCGTGCTCGACGACACGCGCGACATCGTCGCGACCCTCGCGAACCTCGCTGAGTTCTACGCGCACGAGAGCTGCGGCCAGTGCACGCCCTGCCGCGAAGGCGCGCTCTGGATGAGCAAGGCCCTCCATCGCATGACCCATGGCGAGGGCCGCAAGGCCGACGCCGATTACCTCCTGCACATCGCGCAAAACATCCAAGGCCGCACCATCTGCGCTTTCGGCGAAGCCGCCGCGTGGCCGGTCCTGAGCTTCGTGAAGAAGTTCAAAGAGGACTTCGAAGCCAAGGGCGCGGCGGATGAAGCCAAAGCCGCAGCCAAACACTGATTTTCATGTCCGCCCCCGCGACAACCGAAGCCAAGCCCGCCGCGCCTCCCGCGCCGGTCGCTCCTCCGCCGCCGTCTGACAAAATCAAAATCAAGGTGGACGGCCGTGAAATCGAGGTGCCGAAGATGATGCCCGACTGGCAGGGCAAGCCGCAGCCGACCACGATGCTCCAGGCATGCCAGCTCGCGGCGCACGAGGTGCCGCACTA
>JACRKB010000112.1 GCA_016235545.1 Verrucomicrobiota bacterium
GCTTGAGCGCCATGAGCACCGTGCCGAGCTGGTTTTTGTCGAGGTTGAGTTCCTTGCCGATGCCCGGCAGCGCGACGCCGAGATTGTTTCGGCAAAAGTAAAACGAGCCGTAGGTGAGCCACAGCACCCACAGCACAGTGCGCTGGTGCGAGGAGAACGAGCTGGCGGGCGTCGTCTGGGCGGTGGAATTCAAGTGCGCAGAGGGAAGCGAATGCGCTGCGCCACGTCAACTTCCACCTCACCCGTTCACTTGCCCGCCGCAGGTCACCCAAGGCGCAGCCTGCGATCGGACGGCTCCGTCACGGGCATGACATTGCGGGTGATGGCGGGTCAGGAGCGCAGAAACTCGTGCTCTTCCTCACGCACCACCAGCACGGGGCAGGGCGCAATGCGCGCGACGTTCTCCGTCACGCTGCCCAAGAACACGTGTTTCAATCCCGTGTGGCCGTGTGTCGAGATGATGATGAGGTCGGCGTCGAGTTCCTTCGCCGCCGCCGCGATCTCCGAGGCGGGCCGGCCGATGCGCGTCTGCTTGGTGGCAGGCACGATATTGCCCACCTCTTCCAGTAACAGTCTGTCCATCGCCTTCTCCGCGGCCTCGCGCACCTGGCCCTCCATGAGCGGCGAGTCAATCATCCCGAACTCGCCGACCGCGTAGTTGATCTGTGTGACGAAGAGCAGCGTGAGGCTGGCCCCGAACTGCTTGGCGAAGGGAATTGCGTAGCGCAGCGCCTTGCGAGAGCACTCGGAGAAGTCCACGGGCACGAGAATTTTTCGGATGCAGAAAGGCGACTGAGTCGCGCCGGTCAGCCCGGCCTCCTTCGCCCCGAGTTCGACCACCACTCCACCGTTGGAAGGTTTGATTTTCATGGTGACACCGTAAGCCGCCCGCTGCCCGGGACTACACTGGCCTTGGCAAGGGCTGGCTTTCCATTGACGGCGCGGAAGCAAGTCCGACGGGCAAACCCACGGGCAAATCCCCCGTTGAATTGCGCGGTAGCCGCCGCTAGGTTGCGCGCCGTGCTCGACGACCGGGATTACATGCGCGCCCCCGATGTTGGGGAGAGGAACGCGACTAAGAAGCTGATTATCATCTTGATTGTCTGCTTCGTGGTTCAAAGTTGCTTCGCCTTCTATGGAGACATCAATTTTCCAAAGCATCTTGCCTTGAGCGTAGATGGTGTCACGCACGGCAAGGTGTGGCAGTTTTTCACGTTCCAGTTCCTGCACTCAGTGCCGTGGCCTTTCCACGTGCTGTTCAACTGCCTCGGCTTGTATTTCTTCGGCAGGTCGTTGGAAGGACAGTTTGGCACGACGCGGTTCCTCAAAATCTATTTCACTAGCGGTGTGGCCGGCGCGTGCCTCCACATCTTGTGCGTCCTGGTGCTCCCGCGCCACGCGGACATCCCCGTAGTCGGAGCTTCTGCGGGTGTTTACGGGGTGATGGCTGCATTTTGCGCCCTGTTTCCGATGCGTGAGTTGACCACTTTCATTTACTTCTTCCCAGTGAACATCCGGGCGAGCTACCTGCTCTGGTTCCTTGGCTTGTTCGCCCTTTATGGAACAATTGTCCCCTTCGATTACGTGGCACACGGTGCGCACCTCGGGGGGCTGTTGATGGGGATCGCCTGGGTCCGCTGGACCGACCAACTGGATAGACTCTTCTCCTTTCCGCAGATTCCGCTGGCCCAAAGGAGACAGCAACCTGGCGCTACTTCGCAGAACTACGAAGCGACAACTTCATCGCCTAATGACGGCGTCAAAACCGTCACGAATGACGACTTCATCAGCAAGGAAGTGGACCCCATCCTCGACAAGATTTCCGCGCACGGCATCCACAGCCTGACCGAGCGCGAACGCAAGATTCTTGAGAAGGCCCGTGCGGCGATGGCGAAACGGAGTTAAGCCGAAATCTTTGCCGCGAAAGGGCGCAGCGAGCAAAAAGAGGGGACGAAGGGGGGAACGTCCAACGCTCAACTTCCAACTTGTAACGTCCAGGGAAACAAACGCGCGCCGGTTGAACGTTGAGCGTTGGAAATTGGATGTTGAAAGTTGTTCCTCTGTGCTCTCTGCGCCCTTTCGCGGCTACAGATACTTCTTCGGAACCTCCGCCCCCGCGACGTAGCTCAACTTCCCGATGTTGCACATCTGATAGACGTTGATGCGGAAGTCCGGGCAGGTGCTCACGAGGCAGTAAGCGTCCGTCGCGGTGAAATTGTGCTCGCGGATGAGCCAGTCCATCAGGTGAACGGTCGCCGTCTGCACTGCCACCTCCAGCGGCTTCGCGGCGTGGACGGCGATGAGCGCGTCCGGCTTCTCGATGCGCAGCCACGGCGTCTTCTTCCCCTTCAGCACCTCGAAGCGCAGCCGCACCGTCGAGCACGTCTCCGCCGCCGTGCCGGTGAACTCCGTGTCGCCCTGGCTCGCGTGGACGTCGCCGAGGTAGAACCGCGCGCCCGCATGGTGCACCGGCAGGAAAATCTTGTTCCCGACAGTGACGTCGCGGATGTCGAGGTTGCCGCCCCACTCGCCCTGCCCGTCAATGCTCGTGCAGACCTCGCGGTCCGGCGCGTTGCCCAGCGTGCCGATGAACGGCGTGACCGGCCACGAGATGCGGTCGCTGAAATGCACCGTGCCATCGCGCATCGTGCCGCTCGGGCCGGGCGTGTGCCGGAGAACCTTGGTCGTGTATTCGCCAGACAACTCCGGCCAGCGCGTGGATTCGCCCAGCGGCCCGCGCCGTGGCCCAATAGCAATCCACGAGTAATCCGCCACGAGGATGTCCTCGATGTGGACGACCAACGTGTCGCCCCGCTCTGCGCCCTCGACGAAGACCGGCCCGCCTAGAGGGTTCGCCATCGCCGGGATGCGGTCGAAGCCGGGGCGGTTGCCGGGGATGGCCTTGTCCGCCTCGGTCTTGAAGTAGCCCGACGAGGCGTCCCACGTCTCGATTTCAAACGCCTCGCCCGGCTGGACGCGGAGCTGCGGCTCCTCGCGCCAGTCGAGGGTGAACTTGCGGGCTTGGTCTCGGAGGATGCGTTGCATGGTAGTCGCAACCTTCAGGTTGCGGATAAGGATGATGGTTAGCTGAAGCGCAGGCTAAAGCCTGCGACTACGGTTACTCCGCCTTCTTGAAAAACTCTGCCTTCTTCGTCTCCACACTCGGTCCCCAGATCTTGATGCTCGTCACCATGCCCACGTCGTCGAAGGAGCCGAACCCGATATGGCCCTTCAAAAACGTTTTGTCCTCCGCGAGCATGATGGGCTTGGAGAAATCGTCGAAAAAGACCTTGTAGGTGCCGGTCTGCGTGTCGCGTTCGGCGCGGATCTTGTGCCACTCGCGCTCGCCCCAGGTGATGCCCTTGGTCGTCTCCTTCGCGAAGTTCTTCCGGGGCGCGCCGTCCACGATGAAGACGTTGTGCGCATGCGGGTCGGCGGCGACGGCGATGTGGTTGTAGTAATACTGCGCCGACCCAGTGAAGCCGAAGAAAAGGCACATGTCCTGGTGGCCGTAGGGCTTCTTCGTCGAGAGCAGCTCGACCTCCAGCACGAAGTCGCCGAAGAGCTTGTCCGCGATGAGCGCGATGTTCAGCGGCGAACGGTGTTCCGGCTTGTAGGCGCTCTGCTTGTGCAGCTCCAGTGCGGGCTTGTCCTTCTCCTTCGACAAGCGCCAAGCAGACGCGTCAGTGAAGACAAAATCCTTGAGCGCATCCGGCTTGGTGAAGTTCTGCTCGTAAAGCAGCTTGTAGCCGGCGGGGAGTTTCGGCGCGTCAGCAGCGCGGGCAGCGAGCGTGGCAAACAGGACGGCTGCACAAAGTAGGAATCGGCGAGTGTTCATCGTGTTGAAAAAGCGTTTAGGAGCAGGCTGGCAACGGAAACTCACTTCACCGCGATGTGGCTCGCCACCGGGATGCGGTAGCGCTCCAGGATGCGCTTGGTCGCGGCGTCCATCAGACCCGCATCGAGGACGATGCGGCGAAGGTTGTCGCCGCGATGAAACTCGATGGTGTGGAAGCCGTCCTGCGGCGTTTGCAGCGCGGCCTGCACATCGGCGAGGCGGCTGATCTTCTGGCCGTTGACGGTGTCCACCACGAGGAAGCGCGCGTCCTGATAGCCGACGACGTAGGGGTCTGGCAGCACGCTGGTCAGGACCACGAGGCCACTGCGCTCGGCGCTGGTCGGTTCGCCTGCATAGTGCGCGAGGCGGAAGGGCGCTCGGCGCTTCCAGTCTTCGCCGAAGCCGCGCAACAGCGGGATGTTCAGCGGCTGCAAGACGAGTCCACCGGCGACAAGATACTCTGGAGCCTGGTCGAAAGTCTGCTCCGCCAGCAGCTTCACGGAGTAATCGAGCTTGGGCAGGCGGTAGTCCAAGGTCATCTGCGCGCCGTCGCGCCAGATTTTCATCTTCACCACGTCACCGGCGAATTTCCGGCGCGAGCCAAGGTTCTCGACGATGAGCTGCCCGTAGTCGGGGTCCCTGTAATAGCCTTGGTTGTCCACGTCGAAGCCGTCCACCTGCAGGATGAGGTCGCGGGGCTTGAGGTTCGGCTCCACCTTCGGCGTGGCCGGCGCGTCCACCACCAGCGCGCCGCGCGGGTCGCCGGGGAGTTTTAGGAACTTGAAGGTCGAGGGATTTTCCACGGGCGTCCACGTGAACGGGAAGAAGCCAAGGCCCGGATACTTGCCGGCCTTGCGGGCGGCGAGAATCGGCTCGATGAAGGACGCGGGCAGGAACCGCGCGTTGTTGCCGCCCTGCCCCGTCGCGAGGCCGGCGACCTTGCCATTCGCGACGAGCGGCTCGGCCCAGCCGACGGCCTGCATCTCGGTGCTGGCCTCGAGCTGAAGGTGCTGGAAGAAGGATAGCCGCGCGTCCTCGACGAGGAACTGGTTGAACTCGGCCTTGCGCGCTTCGAGGTTGCCGCTGCGCCAGCGGACGATTTGCAGTCCCTCCTTGGGCAGCTTGCCGGTGATGAACGCGGCGGGTTTCAAGCCCGGCCAGAACCCATCTTCCTTCGCGGTGAGCACGGCGAGGTTGGCGTGGTAGTCCAGCCACACGACCTCGGCGTTCCACCACTTGCCGCGACCACCCCGCTGCACGCGAACGAGCGTGCGGTCGGAGAGTTCCTCGGCTGTGGTGAGGATTTCCCGCGCGCCGATGACGAGGCCGTTCTTCTGCACCGTGCGCGACTTGGGTGTCCAAGGCTGGAAGACCTCGTAGGCCTTGCGCGTGACTTCGATATAGACGAGGGAGCTTTCCCAGTCGGAAGCGGGGGCGGCGGGCGCGCGCTGGCAGAGAAGGATGAGAGCCAGGGCCAGGGCCAAATGTTGAAGGATGAAGGATGAAGGATGAAGGAGAGCCGGACGCGAGGTTCGGCTGGCTGAGTCGTCGTGGCGGGAGTGCATTGGAAATTGGTGCTTGGTCATTCCTTGGTCATTGGGCATCGGCCGTTGGTCATTCACAGCCGCCGGTCCTTCTGGATGCCGTAGGTCTTGAGAATGTTCGCGTTCGCCTTGTCGGCGCTCTCGCGTTCGAGGCACTCGAAGGTGTTCTTCGGCAGGAACTCGACGACGTGCTGGCCGTTGCTGGGCGACTCGAACGCGCGAATCACATCCTCAAGCCGCTCAATGCGGATGCCGTTGATTTTGTCCACAAGCGCGCGGCCACGGGTGCGGAAGTTCGCGTTCACCCCGTCGGCGAGCACGGTGGAGAGCACGATGGGTTCGGAGCGCACGGTCTTGGGCGATTCTTGCCGGCGATAGAAAAGCTCGTAGGTCAGCTCCGCGCCCGCCGTGTCCGACCAGCCGCGCCCAAACGTCTTCAAGTAGTCGAGGCTGATGGGCGTGAAGACCAGACCGGCATAAACGAAGTAGCGCGGCGGCGTGTCGTATTGGTTGCCGAGAACCTTGTCGGTGCTGCTCACCTCGACGGGCACGGCGACGGTCTGCTCCTTCGCGTCGCGCCAGATTTTCAGCGCCATGCTCTGGCCGTGCTGCGCCTCCTGCACCGCCATCGCCAGCGCCATGCGATTGCCCTCATAGACAATCGAGCCGTCGCTGCCGACCGGGTAATTGCCGACCTGCAAGACCACATCGTCGGGACGCAGCACCTTCTCGGCGGGCGTGCCGGGGAGGATGGTGTCCACGCGCACGCCCTTGTCGTTGTCGGGCAGCTTGAGCTTGCGGCGGTAGGCGGCGTTTTGGAGCGGCGCGGTGCGGATGCCGGCGCTGGGGAAGCCGTCGTATTTGCCGTCCTTGATGTCGTCGAGGAAGTGGTTGATGACCGGCGCGGGGATGAAGAAGCCGGCGTTTTCCAAACCCGGCATTCCTTGGAAGGCGACGCCGATGACCTTGTCGTCCTGAATCACGGGGCCGCCGGAGTTGCCGGGGTTGATGGCGGCATCGGTCTGCACGCCGAGCAACGAGCGGTTGCCTATGTGCGCGTAGGTCTGAAGCTCGATGCGCGAGACGACGCCGCGCGTGTAGGAGATTTGCTCGCCGCCCGCCGGGTAACCGTAGGTGACGACGGTGGAACGAACCTTCGGCAGCGGGCCGAACTCCAGCGGTTCGACGCCGTCGTAGAAAAGTGAGTCCTCGACTTCCAGCAGCGCGAGGTCGCAGTCATGGGCCACGAACACGACGCGCGCGAGGTAGGGACGCGGGTCTTGGTAGCGCTTCACCATGAGCTGCCGCGCCCAGCTCACGACGTGGGCGTTGGTCATGATGCGCCGGCCCTTGATGATGAAGCCGGTGCCGCTGCTGCGCCGGAGCTGGCTGAACTTCCACGGCTCATCCCAGTCGGCCTCTTGGGCGAAGGTGAAAATTTGGACGACGGCTTTCTCCGGGTCCGCCGCGAGCGTGGTGAGGGATGAGAGCGCGAGCGCCGCGAGGAGGGAGCAAATGGACTTCATGGGCACGCGCGAAAAGTGGCGGCGTGCGCAGGGAGGGTCAAGCACGGGATTCTCGGAAGGCATTTGCGCCGCAGAGGCTGGACGGATGCGGAGAAGTTAGCGGGCGGACTCTGCGTCCGTCGGGCTTCTCTGGTGCAAATCTCACCACCGCGGCAGGCTCTTGCAAAGCTCGGCGCTCCTTCTTCCTTTCAGCATGAGGCACGAGTGCGGAGAGAACTCACCACCCGCCAACTGCCGCGATTTCAGCCCCCCCGATCCCGTGCCGGCGACTTGCAGCCGCCGTGCTGCGGGCGGGGTGACCGGCCATCTTCACCACCAGGGCATTGTCATTGGCCATGAGGACATCAACGTCCGCAACTCCTGGCCGGAGCGCGGCTCTGCCGTCCGCTACATGCCGGCCGCGCATCTTCGACCTGACGCCCGCTGCTCTTGCAGGAAAGCAATTGCGCGGCCCGCTGTTTTCGCCCACTTTCCGGGTCAGGACTTGGTTTTCATGTCGCAGCATGGGAAACCAAAATGGCAGGCAGGTTGCGAGTCAGCAAATCGCGACGTTTTTCATTTCGTTTGGGCCCGTAGCTCAATGGTTAGAGCAGGCGACTCATAATCGCTTGGTTACCGGTTCAAATCCGGTCGGGCCCACCAGTCAGCGCTTCTCCTTGTTCTGAAAGTGCAGCATCCACGCCACGCCGAGGGACAGTGACGCGAGCACGCCGAGCGGTAAGAGGATCCATAAGACGAAGAGTTTCCCGAGCTGCCGCACCGCTGGGTCCACGAAGAGTTCATGCGCCCAGAGCCCACCAATTCCGAGCATGACAATGGTCAGGCCTAACTGTCCGAAGCGTCGCAGCCGCGCACTCCAGAGCGCTTTGCCATCCGTCGGGGGAGCATCGGTTGGATCGGGGGAAGTCATGGGTTTGGCTATTGGGCAATCCACCCGCCATCAATCACCACGTCGGTGCCGGTGATGAAGCCGGAGTCTCCGGAGGCCAGGAAGACCGCCAGCGCCGCGACTTCCTCCGGCTTGCCGAAGCGGCCCACGGGGAGTTGCGCGGTGAACTTCGCCAGCAGCTCCGGGTTGTTGAGGATGGGCGCGTTGATCTCCGTCCCGCAAGGGCCGGGGCTGATGGCGTTGACGGTGATGCCCTTCGCGGCGACCTCCAATGCGAGTGACTTGGTCAGTCCCATGATGCCCGCCTTGCTCGCGGAGTAAGGCACGCGGTGGGCGATGGAGACGTGCGCCATCATGGAGGACAGATTGATGATGCGCCCGCAACCGCCCTCCAAGTGGGGCACGAACGCGCGGCAGAGGAGGAATACGCTCGTGAGGTTTGTGTCGAGTATCTGATGCCACTCGGCGAGCGAGAATTCCGTGACGGGCTTGCGGAAGTTGATGCCCGCGTTGTTCACGAGGATGGTCAGCTTGCCGAAGCGGGCGAGCACATCGCGCTTCAACTGCTCCACTTGCGCCTCGCTCGTCACGTCCACCTGATACACCTCCGCCTGGGCCCCGCGCCCGCGGCAGGCGGCCTGAACTTCCGCCAGGAGTTTCATGTCGCGGGAGACGAGGGCGAGCTGCGCGCCCGCGTCGGCGAAGGCCAGCGCCATCGCCTTGCCCAGGCCCTTGCTTGCCCCGGTGATGAGGGCGGTCTTGCCGGAGAGTTTTTTGTCGGTGCTCATGCGGCGGGCAGAATGCTGGGGAATTCCGCGCGAAGGAAGCACACAAAGAAGAGCACGGAAGGGCAGGCGAATGTCCTGAATGTTCCGGCCACCTTCGCCACCGCCGTTTGGCGAGCGAATAGCCACGACGCGGCCTTCCATCTTCCATCCTCGTCAGCCCGCTGCCATCTGCTGTGTTTGGGAGCATCAGGGAAATCCAAAATTTGATGTTGTCTCGAACCGCAAGTCGCTAGGATTGCCGCGTGCTTGCAGAGCAACAGCCCGGCGGAGAGGCAACGCCATGACCGAAGTGAGCGAACGAGACAGCCCGTTGGCGACCCGGCTGGCGCCGGAGCGTGGCTGGCTGGATTCGGGCCGCGCAATGCTCGACACGGCAGGGCGGATACAGGCGCTGAACAGCCCGCTGGCCGCGTGGCTGGCCCGCAGCCGCGAGGACTTGGCGGGCCTTTCCCTCCGCGAGGTGCTCGCCGGATGTTATCCTGAATGGCAGGAACCGCTGCGGGTGCTGGAGTTTTGTGCGGAGCCTTTTGACCAGCTCGTGCTCACGGCAGGGAGAGACGGCGCACGACATTGGTTCCAGATGGAGATCACGCGCGCGCCCGGCTGCGTCCAGGTGCGTTTGAGTTCCACGCTGCCGCCGGTGACGGAGCTGGCCGAAAGCCCGTGGGACGAGCACCTCTCCTCCGAGGGGGCGCGGCGCGAGGTGTTCGTGCGGATGCTCCGGGCGGAGGCGCGGCTTCACAATCTCATCACGCACTGGCCAGGAGTTGTTTTCAGCCAGCGCGCGGATTTCAGCTTCTCGTTTGTCAGCCCGTTGATTGAGCAGCTTACCGGGATCTCCGCCGAGGAATGGCAGCGCCTGCCCACGCGCTTCTGGGACGTGGTGCATGAGGGGGACGCGGAGGAGCTGCGCCAGCAGGCCCGACAGGCGGCGCGGACGCTGCGCAGCGCGGCCAGCACTTACCGGGTGCGCAACCTCGCCACGCGGCAGATTCACTACATACTTGAACACCGCCAGGCTGTTGCCACGGAGGGCGGCCTGCTGCTGGGATACGAGGGTGTCTGGCTGGACGTGACACGGCAGACGCTCGCGGAGAAGCGCCTCTCCGGGGCGGCATGGAAGGAGACGCTGAGCACCATCACCATGGGCATGGCGCATGATTTCAGCAACGTGATGGCCGGCATCTATTCCTTGAGCGAGACCTTCGCCGCGCAGCTTGAGGAGGCCCACCCGTTCCGCGAGGGGCTTCAGCTCATTCAAAAGAACGCCCGGCAGGCCAGCCAGTTGGTCCATCGCATCATCCACCTGCACCACGGCAAGACCGGCGAGCGAAGCTACCAGGACCTCAACGTGCTCGTGACGGAGTTGTTCGAGCTGGTGCGCAGGGTCATCCCCCGCACCGTCGAGGCCAGCCTGGAACTGGCGTCCGGCCAACTGCCGATCTACGTGGACCCAGTCGAGTTCCGCCAGGTCGCCATCAACCTCGCCCTCAACGCCGCCGAAGCCATGCCGCGCGGCGGCCGGCTGGTGTTCGGCTCCAGCATCGAAACGCAACTGCCGCCGCTGGAGAACTGGCGCGGCCCGCAGCCCCGCCTGCCCTGCGCCTGCTTCCGCGTGACCGATACGGGGCACGGCATTGATGCGAGCGTGCTGCCCACCATCTTTGAACCCTTCTTCACCACCAAGGCGATGAACAAAGGCTCAGGGCTGGGCCTTTACAACACGAAGCTCTTCGCCGAGAAGCACGGCGGCGCGCTGGCAGCCGAGACCCAGCCCGGCCACGGTGCGACGTTCCGCCTCTGGCTGCCGCTCGCCGATTTCACGGAGGCCGGCGAGTCCCCGCCTGTGCCGCCGGTGCAACGCCAGACCATCCTGCTGCTGGGCGGCAGCCCCAAGCTCGTCGAGAGCACCGCTGAATGCCTCCGCCTGTGGGGCTTCTCGGTGAGCACCGCGTTGAGCGAAGGCGAGCTGCGGCACGGATTGGAATCCGCCCTCCATCCGCCCAACGGCCTGCTGTTGCTGGTCGAACACCACGAGCAGGGACTGGGGCCGATGGTCAAATCCCTGCGGCAGGAATTCCCGAGCCTGAAGGTCGCGCTCCAGGTCGTGGGCTGCAATCAGGACGAGCTGGAAAACGACCTGCTCTTTGGCGTCCATCTGGTCATCACCCCCGACATGTCTTCCGAAGCCATCCTGCGCCAGCTCCGCAGTCTGCTTGCATGAGTCAACCAACCACAGCCCCATCGTTCCCGCCGGCCAAGCACCGAATCCTCGTCGTTGACGACGAGGAGATAGTCCTGGCGGCGTTGCGCGAAACCCTGCTGCGCGCGGGCTACGACGTGTGCGCAGTGCCCGACGCGGTTCGCGCCCTGGGTTTTGTCCACACCACGCCCTTTGCCGCCATCATCAGCGACCAGCAGATGCCCCGGATGTCCGGCCTGGACTTTCTCGCACAGGCCAAAGTGCTCCAGCCCGAAGCCAGCCGCATCCTCATCACAGCCGTGCTCACGCTGGGCACGGTCATCGAGGCCATCAACACCGGCGAGATATACCGGTTCATCATCAAGCCATGGCTGCGGGAGGAGCTGCTGGCCACCGTCACCAACGCGGTGCATCGCCACGAACTGTTGCGGCACAACGCCGAGCTTCAGGCAGCCACTCAAGCCTGCAATCTCCAGCTTTCCGCCGCCAACGTCTCGCTCGCAGAGCAGGTCAGACTCGCCGAGTCGCAGCGCCTCACGCTGACCGGGCAAGTGCGCCAGCACACAGAGATCATCCTGCGGGCGCTGCGGGCCAGCCACCCGTTGCTGGGCTGCCGGGCAAGGCGGACGCAGGAGATCTGCCGCGCACTAGCCGAGACATGCTCGCTCCCGGAGAGTGATGCCAACGACCTGATGCTGGCCTCCGGCCTTCACGACATCGGAATGCTCGCCGCCCCGCACGAGACGGTGCGCCGCTGGCTGCACGAGCCGGGACAGTTGACTCAGGACGAGCACGCGGTGCTCCGCCAGCATCCCGTCGCAGGGCAGGAAATGATCGCCGCCGGTCCGGAGCTGGCCACGGCCGCCGGCCTGGTTCGCGCGCATCACGAGCACTTCGACGGGACAGGCTTTCCCGACGCGCTGGCCGGTGATCAGCTTTCCTGGCCCGCCCGCCTTCTCGCGGTGGCGGCGGCGTTTGGGGATGCGCAGGAGGCCGACAGCGCCGCCGTGGAACAAATCAAGCTCGCCAGCGGTTCGCGCTTCGACCCCGACGCGGTGCGCGCATTTCTCCGCGCCGCGCCGCAAGCCCGCGTCCCGCGTCAGGAGCGGGAAGTCCTGCTCTCCGAACTGCAGCCCGGCATGGTGCTGGCCAGCGCGATTTACACCGCGCACGGGCTGATGCTGGTGCCGCAGGGCCAGCCATTAAGCGAGCCATCCATCGACAAGCTCAAGAGCCACCATCGCACCACGCCCATCACCCAGTCCCTGCTCGTATTTGGCTGAAGCGCCACTCACAATCATCACTCGATGAACCTTCAATCTTGGAGCGCGGACGCCCACGTCCGCAGCAAGAGTATCGGGATCCGGGTCGGCTGCTCACGTGGGCGTCCGCGCTCCATCCGATGGCCTCCCCTCGCTTCGCGAAACGAGAAGTAACGCTTTGTGGACTAACATGAGATGCTCCAGAATCATTTCTCCATGATCCCTCCCTCCTCCCCCCTCGGCCTTGATGCCGCCAGTCCTGAGCTGGCGCTCTGCCGGTCTGTGTTCGAGGCCATGTCGGAAGGTGTGATCGTGGTGCGGCAGGATGGTTGTCTGGTCGCCGCCAACGAGGCGGCCTCCAAGCAGCTCGGGCTGGGCTCGGCTGATTTGCCACAGCCTGACTTCATGGAGCGCTGGCCGCTGATGCGGGCTGACGGCGTGCGCTACCCCGCGGAGGAGCATCCTTTTCGAATCGCGTTCAGCGAGGGCGCGCCCCGGCAGAGTCTGCTTCTGGGCTTCAACCGGCCCGATGGTGTGTGCCGCTGGTTGTCCTGCGGCCTTTATCCGGTGCCTTCCCCCCGGTCGGGCGAGCAGCGGCTCCTGATCGTCGCCTTCGAGTCGCTTGCGCTCCAGCGGCAGGCTGACATCGAGCTGCGCGCGGTGACGGATTTCTCGCCGGTGGGCGTTTATCTGAAGGATGCCCAGGGCAACTGTCTGTATGTCAACCGGCACTGGGAGGAACTCACCGGCATGAGGTTCGCCGAGGCCAAAAACCAAGGCTGGGTTCGCCTGATCCATCCCGACGATGTGACTGGGGCCGCCGCAGCATGGGAAGCTGCCGCGCGGACTGGGGAGACCTTTTACCGCGACCTGCGGATCGTGCGACCCGATGGGCGGGTGATTTGGGTCTCCGCGCGGGCTGGGCGCGTGGACCTGGCCGATGGCGCGCTGACGGGGTTTGCAGGCACGCTGACAGACATCAGCGCCCGGAAGCTGGCGGAGTCCGCGCTCGCCGCGAGCGAGCAGCGCCTCCGTGCGTGCATCGAGACCACTCCTTATGTGGCTGTCCAGTGGTATGACGAGCAGGGGCGTGTGGTGTTCTGGAACTCAGCCTCCGAGCTGATGTTCGGCTGGACCGCCGCCGAGGCGATGGGCAAGACGTTGGACCAGTTGATCCACACGCCCGAGGAGGCGCGGGACTTTGTGGAGCTGCTCAAGACATTCCAGATCAGCACGGAGCCGCATGGCCCGGCCGAGTATCAGTTCCGTCGGAAGGATGGCAGGAGCGGGGTCTGCCTCTCCACGGTGTTTCCCATCCCGGCGGAGGACGGGCAGCCGCGCTTCGTGTGCATGGATGTGGACATCAGCGCGCGCCGCCAATCCGACCGCCTGGTGGTGGGCCAGCACAGCATCCTGGAACTGATCGCGATGGACACGCCGATGGCAAAGGTGCTGGAGCAGATCGTGCGGTTCATCGAGGTGAACGCCCCCGGCGTGCTCGGCTCCATCCTGCTGCTGGATGCGGATGGCGTCACGTTGCGCCTGGGAGCCGCACCGAGCTTGCCGGGCACCTACAACCGCGCAGTGGACGGGCTGCGTGCCGGCGAGGGTGTCGGTTCCTGTGGCACCGCCGTTGCGCGCCGGGCGCCGGTCGTGGTGGAGGACATCTTGACCGATCCGTTGTGGGATGACTTCCGGCCCCTGGCTGAGGCGCACGGCTTGCGCGCTTGCTGGTCTGCTCCCATTTTTTCCGCCCACGGGGAAGTGCTCGGCACCTTCGCCTGCTACCACCCCGCTGTGCATCAACCCACGCGCGAAGAGCTGCGGCTCGTGGAGCTGGCCGTCTCGCTCGTCGGCACGGTGGTCGAGCGGGACAGGGCGCAGTCGGCGCTGCGCGCGAGCGAGCAACGGCTCCGCCTGCTGGTGGACAACTCGCATGACATCGTCGTGGAACTCTCGCTGACGGGGGAGATTCACTACGCCAGCGCAAACCTCTCCACCCACCTTGGCCTCGCCGAGCAGGATCTGCGGGCGGGCGTGCTGCTGGAGCGGATCCACCCTGAGGACCGTGTGTTTGTCGCCAGCGTCCTGCGCCAGCCGCACGGGGCGGCCACCTTTCGATTCCAGCGCGGCGAGGGGGAATGGCTGTGGTTTGAAGTGTGGGGCCGGCACTTCACCGCAACCGGCGGGGAAACCCGCGCGGTGATCTTCGCGCGCGACGTGACCGCGCGGAAGGCGACCGATGAGGCCCAGGCTCGGCTGGAGACCCAGCTCCGCCAGTCCCAGAAGCTGGAGGCGATTGGCACGCTCGCGGGAGGTGTGGCCCACGACTTCAACAACATTCTGGCCGGCATCCTGGGCCATGTGGAGCTTCTCTCGATGGATCTGCCCCCCGGCAGCCCGCTGACTGGCTCCGTCCAGCAAATCATGCGCGGGACACTTCGGGCCCGGGATCTCGTGCGCCAGTTGCTCACCTTCAGCCGCAGCAAGGAGACCCGGCGCGAGCCGACCCGCCTCGGCGCCACGGTTGAGGAGGCCATGAAACTGCTCCGTGCCTCCCTGCCCAGCAGCATCGAATTCTGCATCACCACACCGGAGGAAGAGCCGTTCATTCAGGCCGACACGGGTCAGCTTCACCAGATCATCATGAACGTGTGCTTGAATGCCGCGCACGCCATCGGCAGCCGCCCCGGCCGCCTGAGCGTGGCGGTGGCGGTGGTGGAGTTGGACGAGTCATTCACAGACGGCCAGCCGCCGTTGCTGCCCGGCCGCCATGTGCGGCTCACCGTCGCGGACAACGGGTGCGGGATGGACGCCGAGCTGCGGCAGCGCGTCTTCGACCCCTTTTTCACCACCAAGCCGACCGGTCAGGGCACCGGCCTGGGGCTGGCGATGGTGCACGGCATCGTGCAGATGCACCAAGGCGCGGTCACCGTCACCAGCGAACCCGGCGCAGGCGCGAGCTTCGAGTTTTTCTTCCGCGCGATCGAAGCTGCCGGCCCCGGCCCGGCCCAGGTGGACCAGCGCCCGCCTGTTGGCGGCGGCCAGCGCATCATGGTGGTGGACGATGAGGAGGCGGTGATGTGGGCCGCGCGGGATTTCCTGACCCGGCTCAACTACCGCGTCATCGGCTTCCAGCGCTCGCCAGAGGCCCTGGAGGTTTTTTCCCAGTCGCCGCAGGATTTTGATGCCGTGCTGACTGACCTGACCATGCCCCAGCTCGGTGGTCTCGAACTCGCCCGCAGAATGCGGGCACTCCAGCCCGGCCTGCCCGTGATCCTCATGTCCGGTTATCTGCTCGGGGTGGAGGACCGTGAGCTGCGAGATGCGGGAGTTGTGCATGTCGTCCAGAAGCCCTTCAGCGTGCAGGGCCTGGCGGATGCGGTGGCCTCCGCTCTGCGGGCTGGAAAGTGAGCAGGTGAGCAGGTGGGAAAGTGAGCAGGTGGGAAGGTGGGAAAGTGAGAGCAGCTTCAGCGCGTCCCCAATCACCTGCCCACCTGCTCACTCTCCCACTCTCTCACTCTCTCACTCTCAGATCAGCCCTTCCAAGACCACCGGCAGCCGTCCTAGGCTGCGCTGGAGCGAGGCTTGCGCCAGGGAATGCTCCTGTTCGTTCAGGTGCGGGAATAGCAGCGCCCAGGCGGAGGACTGCCGCCAACTGTCCGGCTCCACGTCCAACACGTTCCCGCTCACGCCGATCTTCGCGTGCCTCACCAGCAAGTCCGCCACGCTCACCGCCGCGACGATGGGGACGTGGTGGCTGGCGTGCTCCGGCTGGTGGTGGTGCCGGGCGGTCTCGATCATCGCCTCGGGCAGGTTGTGGTTCTGGAGATAGCGGGCACCGAGATCGCAGTGGTTCATGCCCAGCACCGCCATCTCGACTTCCAGCAGCTGGGCAGGCTGCTCCGCCAGCCGCCGCTGGATTTCGGCGAAGTGCTCGCTGAACGCAGCCGCCATCGCGATCTTGCCCACGTCATGCACGAGGCCGGCGACGTAATCCGCCTCGTCGCTGGGTGTGCGCACAATGCTGATGACTTCGCGAGTCATCATGGCCACGCCGATGCAGTGGCGCCAGAACTCGCGCCACGGAAAGGGCACGTTGCCCGCCAGCTTTTGAAAATCCTCGATGACGGGCGTGAGCATCGCGAGCTGCCGGATTTGCCGCACGCCGAGGTAAAAGATCGCCTCCTCGATGCTGTGCACCGGCGCGGACAGGCCGAAATAGACGGAGTTCACCAGTCGCAACAGCCGCGCGGTGAGGCTCGGGTCGCGGCGGATTACCTCGGAGATCTGCGCGATGTAGCTGGAGTCTGCCGAGAGCAGCTCGCGCAAAGCGCTGTTGATGCTGCCCAGCGAGGGCAGGCGGGCGCAGTTCTTCAGCCGGGCTTCGATTTGCGCCTCATCGAGTCGCAGCACCGGGCAGGGCGCGGGAGTGGCTTCCATAGGTTGTGCAGCGGACAGTCTGGTATCGGCAGTCGGCGGCGGAAGTTAAGCGCGGAAAACCTCAAGTCCCGCCGTCACCTGCCGATGAACTCCCGAGGCTCGGTGCGCAGAAGCGCTGGTTTCGCGCACCGCTGCCCTCAAATCATGAACCGTCTGCTCTGGCTCCTCCTCGCCTGCGCCACCGCGCTCTCGGCCAGCGCGGGCGCTGGCTATCTCGCGGTCATCGGTCCGGCCCCGCTGCGCTTCGAGGGCAGGTTGCGCCCGGTCCACCGTGTTCTGGCGCTGCTTCCGCCGCTGCTGATGGAAGAAACCATTCCACTTGTGCCTGCGACCAACACGGTCACCCAGTTGGCGCCGAGCGACCTGCCGCCCGCGCCAGAGGCGCCTCCCGCGCCCGCTCTCCCCATCGTGACGACGCTCTCCATCACCAATCCGCCCATCATCCTGCTGCCCGGCCCACTGCCACCCACTGGTCCGTTGCTCGGTCCGCTGTTTGACCCCAACGATCCGAACAGCCTGCTCACCGCGCAGATGCTCATCCATTACTTCCGACCGCCGGGCACGAACGCGCCCGCCGCAGGCGTGCTGGGTCCGCTCTTCATCCCCCCGCGCCCCGCCGCGCCGCCTCCATCGAGCACCGTCCGCTACACCACGCCCTGAACCATGTCCCGCGTCCGATTCGTCTTGATGACCTGGCTCGCGTCTGCCGCGCTGGCCATCGCAGTCGAGAGCGCGCCTGCCAAAACTCCGGCCCCGACATCGAAGCAGGGTTCCCATTCGGAACCCGCGCAAGTTGCCAACCCCTCCACCAACTCCGCGCCGAAGGTGGACGCTGTCATCGGAAAATATCTCTCGGACAATCGGGCCAACCCTGCCGCCAAATCCCTCTCCACAGCTGCCAGCTCGCCGCCTCCAGCCGAGCTTGAAGGGCTGGAAAACCCCTCCCTGCGTCCGCCCGCCACGTCGAAATCCGACCGCTCAGACTGGAAACGCCGCGATTACGAACAGCAGCTCGATGTGGCCCGCCAGCTCCGCCAGAAGAAGGATTTTCCCCAGGCCGTCATCAACCTCGTCACCCTGCTGGAGTCCGATGCGTCGGAGGACGTGAAGCGTCCGGCCCTCCTGGAACTGGGCCTGGCCGCGCAACAGGCGGGCCAGCTCCTCCGCGCCCAGCAGGTCTTCGCCCAGTTTGTCGGGCGCTACCCGGACGACCCGCAGGTGCCCGAGGTGCTGCTGCGACAGGGATTGATCCACCGCGAGCTGGGAGCGCACACCCTCGCGCTGGCGAAGTTCTACGCCGTTCTGTCCAGCTCGCTCACGCTCAAGCTGGACCGCTTTCCCTTCTACCAGCGGCTCGTGTTGCAGGCTCAGATTGAAATCGCGGACACCTTCTTCCTCCAGGGCAAGTATTCCGAGGCCGCCGAGTATCTCGCGCGCCTTCTGCGCCTGGAAACCAGTGAACTCGACAAGCCCAGGATACAATTCAAGCTCATCCGCGCGCAGCATTCCCAAGGCAGGCACGACGAGGCCATCGGCCAGGGCAACGACTTCCTCAAACGCAACGGCGACTCGACCGATGTGCCGGAGCTGCGCTTCCTGCTCGCCCGCTCCTACATGACACTGGGCCGCGTCCGTGAATCCCTCCGCGAAGTCATGCTGCTGATGGAGAGCCAGCTCGCCACCGGCCAGACCAACGCCATGGCGCTGGCCTACTGGCAGCAGCGCGCAGGCAACGACATCGCCAACCAGCTTTATCAGGAAGGTGACTTGCTCGGCGCGCTCCAAGTATACCAGGGCCTCGCGCAGATCGACCGCTCGCCGCAGTGGCAGTTGCCGGCATGGTATCAAATCGGCCTCATCTACGAGCGCCTGAAGCAGCCCGCCAGGGCCATCGAGAGCTTCGACCACATCCTCCAGCGCGGCACGGAGCTGGACGCCGCTGCCACGCCCGCAGTAAAGACCGTCTTGGAAATGGCGCGGTGGCGCAAAGACTTCCTGCAATGGCAGACGCGGGCTGAAGCCGCCGTGCCTGTTCCGCCTCCTCCCCCCATCACCAACGAGCCGCCCAAGGCCGCGAAGAGCACGGTGCTGCGCCTGAAAAAATGAGCGACCCCATCACCAGCGACCTCGGTCAACACCTGTCCCTCTGCCAGGAAATCCTCGCGCTTGTAGAGCGGGAGAGCTTGGCTTTGCGGCAGGGCGACGAGGCCAGGCGGTTCGAGTTCTACCAGTCCCGCAAGGCGCTGCTGCCACGTCTCGACGAATCTCTAAGCCGCATCAAACGCCAGCGCCTCGACTGGCAGCGCCTCCCCTCCGCCGAGCGCGCGCGCCAGCCAGCGGTCACCGGCCTGCTCCGGCAGAACCAGGATCTCATCATGAAAATCCTCGTCCTCGACCGGGAGAACGAGCAGCAACTCCTCCGCAGAGGCCTCGTCCCTCCGAAGCATCTCCCACCCGCCGAGCGACAGCGCCCGCACTTCGTCGCGGACTTGTATCGGCGGCAGGGCGGGCGGTGAGGCGGGAAGAGTGATTAGTAAGTAGTGATTAGTGAGTGGCGGTTACAACCACGCATCGCCACCGCTCTGACAAATTACTAATTACTAATTACTTTCCCCCCGCTCCCCGCTACGCTCCGCGCGTCCATGCCAATCGAGAAAATCATCGTCATCGAGGACGACCTCATCATCCGCAAAAACCTCGAGCAGCAGTTGCGCGCGCGGCGTTACGATGTCGCGGCCGCGTCCACCCTCGCCGCCGCGCAGGATTATCTCGCCAAGGACACATGGGACCTCGTCATCGCCGACGTGCGGCTCCCCGACGGCGAGGCCACCTCGCTCCTGCGCGAGTTGCAGACCCGCCCCACGCGCCCTCTCGTCATCATGATGTCCGGCTATGGCTCCGTGGAGTCCGCAGTCGAGTGCATGAGAAGCGGTGCATTTGACTACCTCATCAAGCCCTTCACCAACGAGCAGCTCGAAATCTGCATCCAGAAAGCCGAGGCCTTCACCCGCCTCATCAAGGTCAACGCCTACCTCAACCAGGAA
>JACRKB010000113.1 GCA_016235545.1 Verrucomicrobiota bacterium
GCCGTGTCGAGTCCGTCACCAACGGACCGGATGCGCTGGCCCGAGCTGCCGAGTTGCAGCCCGACCTCATCCTGCTCGACGTGATGATGCCGGGCATGGATGGCTTCGCGGTCTGCGAACGGCTGCGCGCCACGTCGGCGCTGGCCGAAGTGCCGATTCTCCTCGTCACAGCGCTGGACGACCGTGATTCGCGCCTGCGCGGCATCGAGGTGGGCGCGGATGACTTCATCACGAAGCCATTCGACCGGGGCGAGCTGCGCGCCCGCGTGCGGGCTTTGCTGCGATTGAACCGCTACCGGAAACTGCTGGAGACGCGCGAGCACTTGCTCCGGGCGCAGCGGCTCGAAAGCATCGGCCTGCTCGCGGGTGGCATCGCACACGACTTGAACAACATTCTCGCGCCGATTCTGATTTCGTCGCAGATGCTGGAGCAGCGGCTCGCCGATGAGTTCGACCAGCAGATGGCCGAGAACATCCGCGTCTCAGCGGAGCGCGGCGCGAACGTCGTGCGGCAGGTGCTGACCCTGGCGCGCGGGGAAGGCGGCCAGTCCGCCGAGGCGCAGCCGCTCCACATCATCCGAGAGATTTCGACGTTCGCGCGGGACTCGTTTCCGAAGTCCATCGCAATCCGCCACAACTCGCTGCCTGACGTGTGGCGTGTGCCGCTGGAGCCGACGTTGCTCTATCAAGTGTTGCTGAACCTCTGCGTGAATGCGCGCGACGCGCTCCCCGAGGGCGGCACGCTCTCGCTCGCGGCGGCAAACCTCGTCTCGGGAGGCCGTGTCGGCCAGAGCGGCGCGCCGTTGCCGCCGGGCGACTACGTGCTCGTCTCGGTGTCGGACACGGGCACCGGCATTCCGCCGGAAATCCTTGCACGCATCTGGGAGCCGCTGTTCACGACGAAGGCGCCGGGCAAGGGCACCGGTCTTGGCCTCGCGACGGTCGCGCGCATTGTTCGCGAGCACGGCGGGCACATCGCGGTGGACAGCGTGGTCGGACAGGGCACGACGTTTCACATCTATCTGCCAGCGGCGCGGACCAAGCCGGACTCGGAACCGATGCAGCCAGCACCGTTCGTTGCCGGTCGCGGTGAACTGCTCCTCCTCGTGGACGACGAGGCCAGCATCCGTGAAGTGGCGCGCGTGGGCTTGGAAAGCCACGGCTACCGCGTGCTGACGGCAGCGGATGGCATCGAGGCGATTCTGCTCTACGGCCGTCATCGTGATGAAATCGCTGCTGTCGTCCTCGACCTGACGATGCCCCACTGCGACGGGCGTTCGACGTTCCGCGCGCTCCGCCGGGCGAACCCCGAGGCGAAGGTGCTCGTCACCAGCGGTGATGCGGACGCGGCCAGCACGTTCCCGGCGTTCAGCGAGGGACTCCGCTTCCTGCCCAAGCCATTCGACACCGCGCAATTGCTTCGCAGCCTGCACGAACTGCTGCATAGCGCGGAGTCGGAGACTGATTCCACCGCCGAGCCGCTTGCCTGCGCGGCGTGAGCGGGCACTGGAGAACTCAACCTGAAACCAGCACGCAAAGAACCCTTCCCTGCCAGCAGATTTGAAACTCGCCAACCTCAACTAACACAAACCATGAAATCGAAACCCAACCCGAAGCACCTCCTCATCTACGCATCGCTCGCGGAAGCCTACGCGATGGAATTGGAGACGGTGCAGAACTACCTCGCCAACTCGGTCCACCTCGACGGCATCGGTGCCGACGTTGTGAAACGCGCGCTCGCCGCCGACGTGACCACAGAACTCGGCCACGCCCAGTCGCTCGCGCAGCGCATCAAAACCCTCGGCGGCACCGTGCCCGGCTCGCTCGGAAACGCCCGCAATCAGACCTGGCTTCAGCCGCCCAAGCGCAGCACGGATGTGCAGGCCGTGATTCGCGGCGTCATCCGCGCCGAGGACGAGGCCATCGCGCATTACACGAAACTCATCCAGCTCTGCGACGGCGTGGATTACGTCACGCAGGACCTTGCCATCAGCATCCTCGGCAGCGAGGAGGACCATCGTCGGGAGTTCAAGGGGTTTCTGGCTTAAGGTTTCATCGCGCCCTCCCGCTCATCCCACTTGAACCTCGAACTTATCCCTCACAAACATTTATGAACTCAGAAACCGCTCTGCCACCGATACTGAAACAACTCACCGTGGAAAACCTTCTGCTGATGGTGGCCGCGATTGCCGCCGCACGCATCCTCGCCGCGACCCTCAAGGTGGGTTTCACCTGGCTCGCCGAAAAGACGCCGCCGCGCTGGCGCATCCGCATCCTGGGCTGGATGCCCATCGCACGACTGACGGTCGTGCTGGCGACGACGGCCTTCATCGTCTCGCTGCTCATCGTGCCATCGTGGCAGAACGTGGTGGGGTTGATGGCCGGGACGGGGCTGGTGCTCTCCTTCGCGCTCAAGGATTACGGCAGTTGCCTGCTCGCCGGGGCGGTCACGATTTTCGAGCGCACCTACCAGCCCGGTGACTGGGTCGAAATCAAGGGAGCCTACGGCGAAGTCCGTTCCGTCGGCCTGCGCGCGGTGCGGCTCGTAACGCTCGACGACACGGAGGTCATCGTGCCGCACTCGGCGATTTGGGCATCGCCCATCCACAACGCCACCAGCAGCAGCCACACCGTCCTGTGCGTGGCAGAGTTCTTCCTGCACCCTGACCACGACGGTCTGCTGGTGAAGGAACACTTGCGCGAAGTCGCCGTGACCAGCCCGCTCTGGCTGCCGGGGAGTGATGTGGTCATCACCGTCGAAGAACAGCCGTGGGGCACGAAATACCGGCTCAAAGCCTACGCCCGCGACAGCCGCGAACAGAAGACCTTCACGACTGACCTGACCCTGCGCAGCAAGACCATCTTCCGCGAACTCAGCATCCGTCCTGCGCTGGCACCGATGGCCGTAACTCTGTAAGTCGTGCCTGTCGCCTCGCGTGGTTTGTCCAGTGACCGTCCCAAAACCCGGTCCCGCCAGTGACTGCTACTCAGGTCACCAGCCGCTACATCGGGGAGGGCTTCGATGACGCTCGCCTCGACACGCTTATTCTGGCCATGGCGACTTCCTGGCGCGGCACCTTGCAGCAATACGTTGGCCGGTGGCACCGCCTGCACGACAGCAAGCGCGAGGTCATTGTTTACGATTACCTGCCGGGATTCTCGGCGATGGGTTCCATGCGCGTGCGGGGCCACGAGGGCGTGGGCTACACAATCACTGATGAAGTCGATCGGTAGCACGCCATCGAGGGCATCCAAGGGATGTATGGCACCTTCGCGAGGCGAGCTTTGCAGGATGCTTGGTTTCGTGGTGCTCGGAACCAATAGGTGACTTTTTCCTGTTTCCTCGGCGGGCTTTTGAGTTCGGCAGGAGGATCGGCAAGAATTTCGCTATCGCTCCACCATTAAGTTAACGAAAGGCTTGTAAATAGAAGAATATGTGTTATGCGGAATCAGCAATTGCATCGGCAAAAATGACCAGAAAAGCAGCCACCAGATCGCTTTACGACCATCCCTCGGACATGGAACCGCTTCTGCCAGGAGACGGTGGTGCCCAATCGTCGGCTTTGGCCCTGACGCTCATTCGCGGAGCCGAGCGGCTGCGCGGTTCGCTGCACCCGATCACCCGAAAACTGGTGGCGGACTTGGTGCGCTCCATGAACAGCTATTATTCGAACCTCATCGAGGGGCACCGCACGAGGCCGAGAGACATTGACGCGGCGATTCGGAAGGATTTCTCCAGCATCCCGGCGCAGCGGTCACTTCAGGTTCAGCATCTCGCCCACATGGAGGTGCAGGCGGAGATGGAGGCCCGGTTGCCAGCGATGGCTGCCGGCGAGGTGTGCACGGCCGGGTTCCTCTGCTGGCTGCACGAAGGATTCTGCCGGCGGTTGCCGGAGGAATTCCGCACAGTCGAAGACGAAAAGGGCAAGGCCCATGATATCCAGCCGGGGCAGCTTCGCCAGGGCGAGGTGAGCGTCGGACGACACATGGCGCCGTCCAGCAAGAAGCTCGGGGAGTTTCTCAAGCGCTTCGCGGATTTTTATGGCCCGCTGGTAACGACCAAGCCGGACAGCCTTACCTCTGCAGCCGCCGCTCATCATCGTCTGACGTGGATTCACCCGTTCCTGGATGGCAACGGTCGCGTGGCCCGCCTCTTTACGCACGCCTGGTTGGTGAAGGCTGGGGTTGACAGTGATGGGTTGTGGACCATCTCGCGTGGCCTCGCCCGGCGGAAGACGGACTATCAAGGCGCACTCGCCAACGCTGACGAAAAGCGGATGAACGACTTCGACGGACGCGGCTATCTTTCCCAGCGCTACCTCGGAGAATTCTGCCAGTTCTTTTTGGGAACGGCGGTGGACCAGGTGGAGTTCATGCAGGACCTCTTGGCGCTCGAGGGCATGTTGAACCGGATTGTCGGCTACGGTGAGCGCCGCGAGTCCGCGCGGGAGCTTCCCGGCGGCTCGTCCCTCGTGCTTCGGGAAATCTTCCTCCGCGGAGAAATCGCCCGCGGTGACGTGGCGCGGATCATCAGTGCATCACCGCGGACTGCTCAAAAGGTCACGGGCGAACTGCTCTCGCAGAGGTTGGTCACCTCCAACTCGCCGAAGGGGACGTTACTGCTGGGCTTTCCGGCGGACGCTGCGGGCCATTATTTTCCGAACTTGTATCCAGCCGGTGTCGATTGATGCCGCTGACAAATGATCGCGTCGTTTGAGGTCGGGCGCGTGTGGGAATGCCGGTCGGATCTCGGCACCGAAGTGTCGGCATGATAAATCAGGCTGAGTGGTGAAGTGAGCGACTGCATGGAGAGGCAATTCAACGAACCCGAGAACCTCAGCACGACTTGATTGTGGAGTGGCTGTGGCCGGTGACAAGGTGTCAGCAAAACTGTCAGAAAAGGGGTAGTGAGAGAGTAGTTGCGAGTAGTGGCGGGGGGCACCTGCACCAACGTGTTCCTGCGCCGACTGCAAAACCACGCCTTGGAGCTCGGCTGGCTCCCGGTCGCCGCGCTGCCCAAGAAGCTGTTTCCCAAGGTCCAGCATCAGCAAAAGCGCGCAATCACGGCGGCGGAACACGCCTTGATCCTGGCGCGGGAAAAGAATCCCGAGTCGTCGTCGCTGGCCTCCCAACTCGCGTGAGGTTGTGGGGCGGGAGCTCGCAAGGATGCCGAGAAGTCAGGATTTCACTCAGAACTCCATGGCTGCGGCGACATGTGAGTGGTAATAATTCCGACGTGCTCGACCTCTTCGCGCAAGCCGAACCGGAAATCAGGACCAAGCTCAGGCAGACGGCCCAACGGCTTGCCGCGCACAACATTTTTATCGGCACGTCTTCGTGGAAGTATTCCGAATGGTGCGGGCAGATTTACGACCGCGAGCGCTACGTGCATCGCGGGAAATTTGTGGAATCGAGATTCGAGCGAGATTGCCTGGCGGAATACGCCGAGGTGTTCAAGACGGTTTGTGTGGATGCCGCCTACCACCGGTTTCCGTCGAGGGAAATCCTGAGCGGGCTGGCCTCCCAGGTGCCACAGGACTTCCGCTTCGCACTCAAGGTGACTGAAGACATCACGATCAAGCGGTTCCCCAGCATCGCCAAGTTCGGCGCGAAAGCCGGACTGCCGAATGAGCACTTCCTGAACGCGGAACTCTTTGAGCGCTCCTTTCTTTCGGCGTGCGAGGGCATCCGTCCCAAGGTCGGCCTGCTGATCTTCGAGTTCTCCCGGTTTTACCCGGTGGACTTCCAGCGTCTGGGCGAGTTCACCGCGTGCCTGGACACGTTTCTCGCGAAGCTGCCGAAGGGGTGGAACTTCGGCGTGGAGTTGCGGAACAAGGACTGGCTCCAACCCGACTACTTCGCCGTTCTCAGGAAGCATGGCGTTGTCCACGTCTTCAACAACTGGTCCATGATGCCCACGGTCGGAGAGCAAATGGCGGTTCCAGGCAGCGACACCAGCGACTCATTGCTGGCGGCTCGATTCCTGTTGAAGCCGGGCCGCAACTACGAGGAAGCCGTGAGGGAGTTCAGTCCCTACAAGTCAGTCAAAGAGATCAACGCCGAGGCGCGGGCAGCGGGGAAGCGTCTGATTGCCGGGGCAAAACAAAAGGGCAAGCAGGCTTTCATCTACGTCAACAACCGGCTGGAGGGAAATGCGTTGGAGACGATTGCGGCCATGACTGAAGCCAATTCCTGATGGAGGCAATCACCCAGCACCGGGTCATCCTGCACCTCGACATGGACGCGTTCTACGCCTCCGTCGAGCAGCGTGACCACCCGGAGTTGCGGGGCAGGCCGGTGATCGTCGGTTCCCCACCCACTCAGCGAGGCGTGGTGGCCGCCGCCAGCTACGAGGCACGCAAGTTTGGGGTGCGCTCCGCGATGCCGAGTGTGACGGCCGGTCGCCTGTGCCCTGCTGGTGTGTTTGTCCGTCCGCGCATGGAGGCCTATCAAGCCGAGTCCCGCGCGATCATGGCCGTGGTGCGAGCACTCGCGGGTGAACGCATCCAGCAAGTGTCGGTGGACGAGGCCTACGTGGACGTCACCGAGTCGCAGTCATTCGGCACCGCTGATGACGCGTTGGAAGCCGCTTTGCCGCTGGCCCGGTCGCTCAAGCTGACGATTCGTGAGCAACGGGGACTCTCCGCCAGCATCGGGGTGGCTTCCAACAAGCTGCTCGCCAAACTGGCCAGCGATTTTGAGAAGCCCGATGGGCTGACCTTGATTCGGGAGTCGGAGAAGGTGGCGTTCCTGCGCCCACTCCCGGTGCGCGCGCTGCATGGGGTGGGGAAAGTCACCGAGGAACATCTCGCAGGGGCTGGATTGCGCACCGTCGGCGACTTGCAGGACTACGCAGGCGACCTGCGGGCGCTGGTCGGCAGTTGGGGACCGGAGTTGAAGCGGTTTGCTTTCGGTGAGGACCAGCGCCCTTTGGAACTCGGTGACGACATCAAGAGCATCAGCAGCGAGAACACCTTTCTGAAAGACACCGACGACCGCCCCACTTTGCGCGCCTGCCTGCGGGAGCAAGCGGAGGAGATCGCCGGCAAGCTGGTCCGCCGCCGGCTGGCCGCCTTCACGGTGCAGGTCAAGGTGCGCTACGGCGACTTCACGACGTTGACCCGGCAGATCTCCGTCGAGGAACCCCTGCAAGAGGCCCGGGAGATCTACCGGCTTGGCTGCTGGCTCCTGGCTCGCGAGAAGTTGGTGCATCGACCATTGCGGTTGATTGGGCTGGGTGTGAGCAATCTGCTGGAGGCACAGGCACGGCAGCTTTCACTGGCGTTGGCCGGGGAGCGGAGCCAAACACGCGGCTAGCTCGGACAACTGCCTGGCGCGAATGGCGCGACTACGACAAGGATTCTTGGGTGGCCTGGCCCCTGGCTTGGCTGGTGAACAACTCCCGGTTGACGGATTCCACACCATGCTGCCTATTTGAGCAGTATGTCCGAGTTGACCAACCGCCAGCGCCAGATCGTCGAGTTCATCCAGCGCAGCCGGGAACGCTCCGGCATGGTTCCAACGCAGCAGGAGATTGCCGATCATTTCGCCTTCCGCAGCACCAACGCCGTTCGCCAGCACCTGCGGCTCATCCGCCAGAAAGGTTTCCTCGAAGCCAGCTCGGGCCGGGCCCGGTCGCTCAGAATCGTCTCCCCGCTGCAACGGTTCCGCCAGCGCGTCGCGGACATCCCCGTGTTTGGCTCCATCCCCGCCGGGTTGCCGCAAGAGCGCACGCAGGAAGCGAAGGGCTGCGTGTCCATCGACATCGGCACGCTCAACTTCAAACCGACGCCCCGGACCTTCGCGCTGGAGGTGCGCGGGGACTCGATGGTCGGCAAACACATCGTGGCTGGCGATCTCGTCGTGCTGGAGCACGGCGCCACCCCCAAGCCTGGGGATGTGGTCGCGGCGCTGATTGACGGGGAGAGCACGCTCAAGACCTTCCTGACGCGCAACGGCAAGCCCTACCTCAAGGCTGAAAACCCAAACTACCCCGACCTCCTCCCCGCCCACGAACTCGTCATCCAAGGCGTGCTCAAGCTGGTTATTCGTCGAGCGAGGTGAGGCACAGACAGCGGTTGTCCGACCCACCGTGTTATCCCGATCCCCAGCATGCGCACCATCGTTCATCTGGACGCCGACGCTTTCTTCGCTTCGGTCGAGCAGGCGGCGGATGCGCGCTTGCGCGGGAAGGCGGTGGCGGTGGGCGGGGAGAAGCGCGGCATCATCGCCTCGGCCAGCTATGAGGCGCGCAAGTTCGGGGTGTTCACGCCGATGCCCACCGTCCGGGCGCGCAAGCTCTGTCCCAAGCTCATCGTGCTGCCCGGCGACTTCGAAAAATACGAACGCTTCTCGCAGTGGATGTTCAGCTACGCCTACGACTTCACGCCCGACGTCGAGCAGAGTTCGATTGACGAGGGCTACTTCGACCTGACGGCGGTCAGGAAGCCCGCCGTGGAGGTGGCCACCACCATTCGCGACGCCATCGGGCAGGCGTTGAAAATCAGCGTCAGCGAAGGCATCGGCGTGAACAAGCTCGTCAGCCAGATTGCCTCCAAGCTCAACAAGCCCGCCGGGTTCACGCACATCCCGGCGGGCGGGGAAATCGCCTTCCTCCATCCGCTGCCGAACAAGTGGCTGCCCGGCATCGGGCCGAAGAATGCGGAGCGGCTCAACGCGGCCGGCCTGGCGCGGGTGGGGCAGATTGCGCAGACCCCGCCCGACCTGCTGGAGCTGCTCATGGGCCGGCAGGGAATCGTGTTGCGGCAATATGCCAACGGGATTGACGACCGTCCGCTGCAGCCGGCGAGCGTTCCGGCCAAGTCCTACGGCGAGCAGCACACCTTTGCGGCGGACCAGACCGACGAGGAAATCATCGCGGCCACGCTGCGCCGACTGGCGGACCAGCTCATGGCCAGCATCCGCGCGGAGGGCAAGACCATCCGCACGCTCACGGTGAAAGTCCGCTACAACGACTTCGCCGAGGACCAGTGTGGCGAAAGCTTGGCCGAGCCGACCGACCTCGAGACCGACCTCTACGGCAAGCTGCACACGTTGCTGGTAAAGGCGTGGCGGCGACGGGTCAGCCTGCGGATGGTCTCGCTGAAGTTGTCGAACGTGTATGACGGGCTGTTCCGCGCCGAGCTGTCGCTGGACGGCGCGGCGCGGCAGCACGAGTCGCGGCGCAAGCTCGCGGCGGCGGTGGATGAGCTACGGCAGAAGAACGGCCCGGACGTGCTGCTGCGCGGCCACGACTTCGTGCTCAAGGGCGTGAAGCTGGTCGCGCCCGCCGCCGCGCCGGGCGACCCTATCAACTTCGAAGTGGTGAAGAAAATACCCAC
>JACRKB010000114.1 GCA_016235545.1 Verrucomicrobiota bacterium
GGCTAGCGAATGCCGGGCTTTCAGCCCGAAGCACCGACTCGCGTCCGGTCTGCAGGAAAGTGAGATGCGCCCGTGCCTCTTCAACTGGATGGATTCGGCTTGTCAGTGCAGATGCGTGCCGGTTAGTGGTTTGCTGCCTTGATGAAAGCCGCAGTCCTCCATGGGAAAGAAGATGTCCGCCTCGAAGCGGTCTCCGAGCGCCCGCTCGCGCCGGGCGAGGTGCGCATCCGCATCGGTGCGGCGCTGACGTGCGGCACGGACCTGAAGGTCTTCAAGCGCGGCTACCACGCGAAGATGATCGTCCCGCCCGCCGTCTTCGGCCACGAGCTGGCGGGAGAAATCGCGGAAGTTCAAAGCTCAAAACTCAGTGTTCAAGTCCAGCCGTGGGCGGTGGGCGAGCGCGTCGTGGTGGCGAACTCCGCGCCGTGCGGTGACTGCGACGCGTGCGAGCGCGGGCAGCAGAGCCTGTGTGATGATTTGCTGTTCCTGAATGGTGCCTACGCCGAGTCCATCGTCGTGCCTGCGCGGCTGGTGGAGAAAAATCTTCTGCGGCTCAAAACCGGCACTTCATTCCGCGACGCGGCGCTGACCGAGCCGCTCGCGTGCGTCGTGCAGGGCGTCGAGGATTCCCAGCTCGCCGCCGGGCAGCGTGTGCTCGTTCTCGGCGCGGGACCGATTGGACTGATGTTCGTCGCGCTGGCGAAGAATCTTGGTTGCGAAGTCACGGTCGCAGGGCGCGGCGAGGCTCGGCTGGCGGCGGCGATTCGGCTCGGAGCAAGCGCGGTCATTGACGTGGGTTCGGAGGGCGACATCGTGAAGGCCGCCCGGCAGGGCAACACTTCCGCGCCGCAGTTTGACGTGGTCATCGAGGCGGTCGGCAAGCCGGAGGCGTGGGAGGCGGCGGTGAAGCTCGTCCGCAAGGGCGGGTCGGTGAACTTCTTCGGCGGCTGCCCGGCGGGCACGAGCGTCTCGCTGGACACGGGGCTGATTCACTATTCCAACCTCACGCTGCGGGCCAGCTTCCATCACACGCCGCGCACCATCCGTCGCGCGCTGGAGTTCATCGAGTCTGGCGTCATCCGCGCCGCCGACTTCGTGGATGGCGAGTGCTCGTTGAGCGAGCTGCCCGCGCTCTTCGCCCGCATGACGGCGGGCAACCGCGTGGTGAAGACGTTCGTGGACGTGACGCGGTAGGCGGACGCAACGGGCAGAGTGAGGCTCCGTCGCGAACCCCATCTCGGGCGCAGCGAGATTCTTGGTGGAACACGCACCCGAGATGCTCGCGCCTCTCTCGCCTCCTTCGAGGGCAACTTGGGTTCGACGGAGTCTCACCCTGCCAGGCAGCAGCACGTCACCCGACGGGCAGCAGCTCGGGGATCGGCTCGCCGAAGGGCAGGATGGGCATCGGGCGGCCCGTGTGGTCGGGAAAGGATTGCTCCCAATCAATCCCGAGGTGCTGATAGACCGTGGCCCAAAGGTCGTTGGGCGACATCGGGCGCTCGATGGGGTGCTCGCCGCGGCTGTTGGTCGCGCCGACGATCTGGCCGGTGCGCATCTTTGCGCCGGACACGATGAAGGACATCGCCTGAGGCCAGTGGTCGCGACCCGGCTGCATCACGCCGGTCTGCGTGCCGATGGAGTTCGAGACGCGCGGTGTGCGGCCAAATTCTCCGGTGACAATGAGCAGCGTCTTTTCGTCGAGGCCGCGCGCGTAAAGGTCTTCGATGAGCGCGGCGACAGCCTGGTCGTAGGGCGGGAAGCGCCAGCGGGCGTCGTCGAAGATGTGGCAGTTCACCGCGTGTGAATCCCAGTTGTAGGAGCCGTATTTCGGGGCGGTCGTGCCGGGGTGTTCCCACACCATCGTGACGAAGCGGCAGCCGGCCTCGACCAGCCGACGGGCCATGAGGCCGCGCTGGCCATAGGCGTTCATGCCGTAGCGCTCGCGCACGGCCTGCGGCTCGCGCGAGAGGTCGAAGGCTTCGCGCACTGGCTCGCTGGTGAGCATGTCGAAAGCGCGCTGGCTGTATTGGTCCATCGCGTCCATGAGGCCGGTGCGATCGGCATCGCGACGCAGGCGGTCCATGCCCTTGAGCAGATGCAGGCGATCGTCGAGCCGCGTCTCCATGTCCGGCGTGAGGCCGAGGTTTTGCACTTTGAAAGTGGACGAGGCGGGGTCGCCACCCACCACGAACGGCGTGTTGACCGAACCGAGCCACGCGGAACCGAGGCTGAAGGTGTCTATCTGCGCGCGCCCGCCGTCCGTGCCGAGCACGCAGGGCGGCATGCCCTTCGGCCCGGTGTGGCGCTCGTTGAAAATCTTGCTGACGTAGGAGGTCACCGCCGGCGCGTCGTTCACGAAGCCGGTCGGCTCCGCGGGCAGGCGCCCGGTCATGAAGCGTTTGTGGCCGCCGCCGTGGTCCGCGAAGGTGTGGTGGCAGGAGCGGACGATGGTGAACTTGTCGGCAATCTTCGCCTGCTGCGGGAACAGCTCGGAAATTTCGATGCCGGGGACGTTGGTCTTGATGGGCCGGAAGATGCCGCGGTAATCGGACGGGGCGTTCGGCTTCAAGTCGTAGGTCTCCATGTGCGGCGGACCGCCGGGGAGCCAGACGAAGATGACGGAGGTGTCGCGCAGGTTCTTGCCGGACTGCTTGGCGATGGTCTCGAGACGGAACAAATCGCTGAGGCCGAAGCCAGTGGCGGCGAGCGCGCCTGCCTGTAGGAAGCTGCGGCGGGAGACGGGGCCGCGACAGGAGGGAGTTCCGGTGCTCATGGTGGCAAAGTAGTGGGGAAGCCGACGGGTGTCAGCCGGGGAAATTCAGCGGTGCATGGCGCGCGGACGCCCACGTCCGCAGCAGGCTTTGGGCAAGCGGTTGGCTGCGGACGTGGGCGTCCGCGCTCCGTCATGCGCCAATCTGCTTCTTGATGGCCTCGGAAATTTTGCCGGACCACTTGTCGAGCACGGCCATGTCCTTGCCTTCGATGAGCAGCCTGCACTTCGGCTCGGTGCCGGAGTAGCGCAGCAGGACACGTCCGCCGGAGGGCTGCACCTCGGCCTCCGCCTGCTTCACGAGGTCCAGCACGCCGTCGAGCTGGTCGAAGGGTTTCTTCTCGCGGACCTTGATGTTGGAGACCTGCTTGGGGAAACGCGTCCAGCAGCGCTTGAGCTTGGAGAGCTGCTCGCCGCGCGCCTTCATGATGCGCAGCACCTGGAGCGCGGCGACGAGGCCGTCACCGGTGGTGGAGTAGTCACGGAAGATGAGGTGGCCGCTCTCCTCGCCGCCGAAGTTGTAGCCGCACTTGAGCATCTCATCGATGACGTTCTTGTCGCCGACGCCGGTGTAGATGATTTTTCCGCCTGCCGCCTGCATCGCGGCACCAAGGCCGGCGTTGCTCATGACGGTGGAGACGAGCGTCTTCTCCGCCAACGTGCCTTGCGCCAGCATGTCGAGCGCGGCGACGGCCATGATGTCGTCGCCGTCGAGGAGGCCGCCGGTCTCGTCACAAAGGATGACGCGGTCGGCGTCGCCATCGTGGGCGATGCCCAGGTCGGCGCGGTATTCGCGGACCCTGGCGCAGAGGCCCTGCGGGTGCATGGAGCCGCACTCGCGGTTGATGTTGGTGCCGTCGGGCGTGTTGCCGGAGACGAAGATTTCCGCGCCAAGCTCGCGCAGGACGCTGGGGGTGGCCTTGTAGGACGCGCCGTTGGCGCAGTCCACCACGATCCTCATGCCATCGAGGGTCAGGCCCTTGGGGAAGGAGGCCTTGGCATACTCGATGTAGCGGCCCAGCGCATCGTCAATGCGGACGGCCTTGCCAATCTCGGTGGCGGAGGGGCGGACGCTCTCGATGTTGCCGCTGAAGACGAGGCTTTCGATCTGCTCCTCGATGGGGTCGGGCAGCTTGAAGCCGTCCGCGCCAAAGAACTTGATGCCGTTGTCATCGTAGGGATTGTGCGACGCGGTGATGACGATGCCGGCGTCCGCACGCAGCGAGCGTGTGGCGTAGGCGACGCCCGGCGTGGGCAGCGGGCCGATGAAGAGCACGTCCACACCCATGCTGAGGATGCCGGAGCTCAGGGCGTTCTCGAGCATGTAGCCGGAGAGGCGGGTGTCCTTGCCGATGACGATTCGGTGCTTGCCGCGCGAGCGGGACTGGGTCTCGAGGTTCTTGAAGACGTGTGCGGCGGCGCGGCCGAGCTTGAGGGCTGTCTCGGCTGTGACGGGTTCGATGTTCGCGGTGCCTCGGACGCCGTCTGTGCCGAAGATTTTCTTGGGTGCGTTGCTCATATCAGGGTTGCGGGGGCTGGGTGGAAGGCAGAGTCGTCGGCGTGATGGTCGCCTCGGTGGGGGAGACGTTCAGGAGTGCGATGTCCGGGGGCACATGGACCAGGATTTTCTTGTTCAGTCCCGCAGTGTCGTTCACGTCAGTGAGGCTGATGAAAACTTCGAGCTGGCGCGGGGTCAAGGCTTGAACCTTGGCGAGCGGGCCGCTCACGGTGACTTCCACCGTGCCCGGCTCGACGCGGAATGCGCGCAGGTCGGCGGCGGACTTCATCACGGTGATGGGCACGTGCTCGAACTTGCGGGTCACGGTGCCGAGCACGGGACGATCGGGGCGGAGGTTGTTCTGCGCGCCGAAGATGGCGAACCAAATCATCGTGGCCAGCACGAGCGAGAAGAGCTTGAGCCAGAAATTCTGGAGGATCGCGTCGCGGGCGGACATCACTTGGCCTCGGCTTTCTGTGGCAGTGCGGCAGGGGCGGGAGCGCGCGGGTCGGAGGGCTTGGGGAGGGGCGGGGTCGGCTCGGGGGCTTTCGCTGTGCTGGTCAGCCTGATGTGCCGCGCCATCCAGAGGCGGAAGTTGTCCACCCAGTTCCGGGTGCGGACCCGCTGCACGAAGATGCTGGTGAGGAACGCGCGCAGCTCCTCGGCGGTCACTCCGCGCTTCAACTCGCCGCGATAGGCATACGAGATCCCGCCGGTCTCCTCGGACACGGCGACGACCACCGCGTCCGTCTCCTCGCTCAGGCCGATGGCCGCGCGGTGGCGGGTGCCGAGGGACTTGTGCAAGTCCTGACGCTGCGTCAGCGGGAAAATGCACGCGGCGCGGAGGATGCGGCCGTTCTTGAGCAGCACGCCGCCGTCGTGGATCGCGTTGTTGGGAAAGAAAATTGTCTCGAGCATCTCCGGCGTCGCCTCGCAATCCACCGCCACGCCGGACTCGACGGCTTCCGTGAGGTTGATGGTCTGCTCCATCGCCATGAGCGCGCCGATGCGGACATCGGCGAGCCTCTCGACGGTCTCGATGATGACCTCGACATCCTCTCGCTGCTCGCGGGCGGACATGAGGAGCGACTGGTTTCCAAGCTCGGCCAGCAGGCGGCGCAGCTCCGGCTGGAAGATGACCAGCACCGCCACCGCGCTGAATGCGGAGAAAGTCGTCAGCAGCCAGCGCAGCACCGTCAGCTCAAGCACCGTGGTGATGAAGCTCAACGCGACAAAGAGCACGACCAGCCCGGTGACGACGGGCGCGCCCCGCGTGCCGCGGATGAAGTTCGCGGCATAATAGATGCCCACCGCGAGGATGAGAATCTCCAGCGCGGGCCGCCAGATGAGATTGAGGATTTCGAGTGCCACTGTGTCGGCGGGCACTTTGCCGCAAACGCGCCGCGGAGAGAAGCAGTAATCAGGTTCCTCGCCAATTCCCCTCCTGCTCGCAATCCAAATCCGAAACGATGCAGTTGAGCCAAGGATGAAACGCGGATGAAACACCGAACAGCAGGCGAATGTCTTGGTGAGCCGCTTCCGTGTTCGTCACCCCCGCTTGGTGTGCGTGTTCAAGTCCCTTGTTCTTCTCCTCCCCATCCGTGTTTCCTCTGTGTTTCATCCGTGGCTCAACTGCATCGGATCATAGTGCTCCGAGCGCGATGGCAGCCAGCGCCTCGTCCTTTTCCTTGCACTTGGGGATGAAATCCAGCGCGCGGAGATAGCGGTCGAGTTCGGCAGGGGTCGCAGCCTTGTCGGTCGCGAGTTTGCCCATCAGCTCGGCAGCCTTGGGAGTGTGGATGCGCCAGATGATGTCGCGGGCGGCGGGTGTGCTCCAGCGTCCACCGACCGCGCCTAGCCACGAGGCGAAGAACTTCGCCTCCTGCCGGTCAGCAGCGATTCCGAGGGCTTCAAGATACCAGCGGTCCTTGCCGTCGTGCTGCTGCGCGAGCTGCGCCCAGAGCGCGGGGGCCTTGGGCGAAGTGTTGTGGCGCAGGGCGATGGCGCATTCACGGCGCACAAGCGGCGAGGCGTCCTTCACCAGCTTTTCGACGAAGGGAATCACGTCGAGCTGATGCATGCGTGCGATGCGGAGGCCGACGGCGCGAAGGTCGTCGGACTCTTCCGAGAGCGCTCCCGCGACAACGGATGGCGCGTTGCCTTCGTGAAGGGCGGCGATGAGCCAGAGCGCGCGGGCGCGCGGGCGCGTGTCGGCATCCCTGGCAATCTTGAGGAGCGCAGTCTCGGCCTTGGCGGGCATCTGCTTCAGCGCCTGCCATGCGACATAGCGCGTCGCTGAGTTCGGGCTTTTGAACGCCTCGATGCAACCTTCCACAGTGGCGAAGTTGAACTTCGGCGTCTTGTAGCCCGTGTGGCCCTTGGGCGTGACGCGGAAGAGGCGGCCGCGATCCAAGTCCTGCATGTTGTGACCGCCGACACCGGGGTCATACCAGTCCGCCACGATGAGCGAGCCGTCGGGCGCGACCTTCACATCGGCCGGGCGGAACCAGCGGTCGCGCGCGCCTTCGAGCACGTTCACGATGCGCCCCTTGTAGCCCGCGCCGTCGCGCTCGACCGGATACGCGCGCGTGACGTTCGGGCCGGCGTCACAGTGGATGACCTGCCCTCGGAACTCCGCCGGGAGCAAACTGCCTTCATACACCGTGATGCCCGTGGGCGAGCCGCCGCCGGTGTTCAACAGGTTGGGCACGACACCGGGGTCGTCGAGATGCCAGTGCGAGCGGAACTTCTGATCGTCGGGCAGCTTGGACTTGGCGGTGGCCTTCTTCCACGCGTCGCCCCAGCTTGCGCCAGTAAGCTCGTCCTTGTAGCCGTAGTTGCCGAACTCCATCACGAAGTTGATGCGCACGCCCCGGTTGCCGTCGTCGTCGTTGTCCGACTGCCAGACCGTCCCGAAGCTGTCCACGGCGACCATCCAGTTGTTGCGGAAATTCCAGCCCAGCGTCTCGAATCCTGAGCCATCGAGGTTGCAGCGGAAGACCATGCCCTCCTGGTAGGGCTTTCGCTTGTCTTCCACGGTGTTGCCCGCGAGGTCCACGATGGGTTCCCCCCTCGCGTTTTTGATCTGCTTCCCGGAGTTGCCGAAGTTGAAGTAGAGGCGGCCGTCCGGCCCGAAGGTGAACGCGTGGATGCCATGGTCGTGCTGCGTGCCGGAGATGCCGCTGAAGAGCACCTCCTCCTTGTCGGCCTTGTCGTCGCCGTCGGTGTCGGTGAGCAGGAAAACCTTGTCTCCACAACTGACGATGGCGCGCGTGCCCTTGCCGTCCGGCGTGCCCAGCACGCAGATGCCGTGCGCGGAATCGAACTGCGGCCCTTGCGCAAAGACCTTCATAGTGTCGGCCTTCCCGTCGCCGTCCGCGTCCTCGATGATGATGATGCGGTCGCCCTCGGGCCGCCTGCCCTTGTGCCTGCGGTAGTTCACGACCTCGCAGACCCACACGCGCCCACGGTGATCAATGTCCGTGCTGGTGGGGTTGAGCATCAGCGGCTCGGAGGCGAACAGCTCGGCTTGCAGCGCAGGATGAACATCCAGGCTCGCCGTGGCCTTCTCCGGCTCGTGTCCGCCGGTGTCTGCGGCGACGCGTTTCTGCGTGACGCTGTAAAGGTCAGGCTGCGCGGCGAAGACGAGGAACTGCACGCTGGTCGCGCCTCCACCTGCCTGGTCGGTGCCGCCGTTGTCGAGGCCGCCGCGCGCCTTGAAGCGGGTGAACTTCTGGCCCTCCGGCAGCGTGAAGCTGATGAGCGAGTTCGCGTGCGTGCCGATGCCGTGGGCCACGGGCCTGCCGCCGACCTTCAACGGATTGCCACCGGCATTCGCGCCCACTCGCACCTGACCGAAGTCGGACGTGGCGGAAGTCCACTTCAAGTCTGTCAACTTCGTCTCCTTGCCGCTGGCGTCCACCAACCGTGGCTCGATCCAGTCGGCCCAGTCGCAACTGAAACCATCTCCCGCGTCCGCGACGACGAGGTGCAGCTCCTTCCAGCCCGTGATGTCCACATCCACATCCACCGCGTGGCCGGCGGTCTTCGATGTGACGACGGCGCTCTCGAAGACGGGTTTGCGGGCGGCGGCCTTCGCGCCTTTCTCGGCCTTGGGGTTCTCCTTTGCCTTTGGCAGTTGCGGCTTGGGCGCGGGCTTGGGGTCGAGATTCGCCATGAGTTCCGCCTCCGTGATCCTGGACTCGACGCCGTTCCTCGGCACCTCGACTTTCGCCAGCCAGAGCAGCGCGTTGAGCACGATCTTGCGCTGGGCCTCGTTGCCCCAGTTCAGATGGAAATGTCCGCCGGTGAAGCCGAACGCGCGCCCGCCGTCGGGCCGCTCGGCAGCCCACATCATCGTCTCGTCGCGGCCCTTCGCCGCCTGGATGTGAGGATACGGCCCCTTCGGATAAACGTAGGGACCGTCGCGCACGGCGTCGCTCGGCCTGGCCACGAGGATGGGCGTGACGCCCTTCATGCCGTCGCGGAAGCGCAGGTTGAAATACCATTCATCCTTTGTGCTGAAGGGCTGCACGCCGCGCGTGATCGCGTGCTGCGGAAGCGACTTGAAATCCGGCTCCCAGATCGGGTTCACGGAAAACGAGTTCTCGTAGTGGCCGCCGAGCCAGTCCGTGAATTCCGCGCCCGCCTGCGCCGGCACCACTTCGACGCCGTAGTGCATGCAGCCAAAGCCCACGCCCCGCTTGACGAGGCTGCCGATGATTTCCTTGTGGTTGCCCTGCACGGCGGGATGGCCGCCGCCGCCGTCCGAGTAGATGACCACCGCGTCCGCGCCCGCGAAGGACTGTTCGTCGCGCACCCAGCCATTCGTGTGGACCTCTACGGTGAGGCCGGGCACGCCCTTGAGGCACTTCTCGAGCAGCAACGATCCGGCGCGGAACTCGTGCATGAGCGGCGGATGGCTGGGCTTGCCGGCGATGATGATGAGCTTGCGCGGCGGGTCCGCAGCGAGGGCGGCGACGGTGGTGGCAAGGACGGCGGTAACGAGTAGCAGAAGTCTTTTCATGCGATGGTGCAGCAGCTTAGGAAATCGCGCCGGCTTGGGAAGTGGAGAATTCCAGCGAAGTCATCGCAGGGCGTGAAGCGCTTGGGCTGGCCACTGGAACCTGAACCGGAGCGATTCTTTTGCCACGGATGGAACACTTCACTCCCTTCAGACCAGCTCACCCACCGGCTCCGGCTGCCTGGGCTGCCGCTGCTTCTCGCGCTTGAGCGTGTCCTCGGCCCAGCGGAGATAACGCTGCGTCTGGCGGTCGTGTGGGATGAGCTTGAGCGCCTGCTGGAAGGACTTTTGCGCCGCGCTCAAATCACCCAGCCGCACCTGGCACAGGCCCATGCCCTGCCACGCCGCGAAGTGATCGGGGTCGATCAGCACGGCCTTGCGGCAGTCGGCCAGAGACTGCTCCACCTGGCCGAGCCGCCACAGGAGAGTGGCGCGGCGGTTCCAGCCCTCGGCGAAAAACGGGTGCGTGCGCGTGAGCCGCGTGAGGTGGCTCAGCGCGCCGCGGAGGTTTTTTTGCTCGATGGAGTTGTCCGCCACTTGAAGGAGCAGCGCCGCCTCCTCGCCTTCCTGCGCCACCCAGATGTCGAAGAGCGCGCTGATGGCCACCGTGCGGATGGAGGCGGAATCGGACTGAAGCGCCCGCTGGAGCTGATCGCGCCCGCCGTGCGCCACGAGCTGCTCGCCGGCGGCGATGCGCTCCTTGTCGTTGCCACTGAGCAGGCGCCGGTAAAGCCGCTCGCGGTTCCACTCGCTGCGCATGGCGTGCGGCCATGCGTGGAAGAGCGCGAGGGACAACGCAAGGAACGCGTAAAGCCTCACGCAGAGCGGGGTGAAGAAACGGCGCACAGTCGCAAGCTAGCCAGCACGCCACCGGCTGGCAAGCGTCCGGAGCGCCGCATTTCGGCTTTTACTCCTGCTCGTAATCTTAATCCTGCTCCTCGGAGTCCGGCAGGGAGCGAGCAGGATTAAGATTAGGATTACGAGTAAGGGCGGAGGCAGTGCGGCCGCTGCGATCACCCGCGACGAAGCTCGACGCTCCCGCAGCCACGCCGTAGCGTGTCCGTGTCGGCAATTTCCAGTGTCCATCGCAACCCAACCCGTCCCCGGCTCCGCACCGCAGCCACCCGTTTCCACGGGCGCGGCTTCCGCGTTGCCGGAACTCCTCGCACCCGCCGGCGACTGGGAGTGCGCCAAGGCTGCAGTCGAGAACGGCGCAGACGCGATCTACTTCGGCCTCGACCGCTTCAACGCCCGGATGCGCGCGAAGAACTTCACCGAGGCCGATCTCCCGGAGCTCATGGAGTTTCTCCACCGTCGCGGCGTGAAGGGCTACGTGACCTTCAACACGCTTGTCTTCACGGACGAGCTCGAAGCCGCGGAGGAATACTTGCGGAGCATCATCGCCGCCGGTGTGGATGCCGCCATCGTGCAGGACGTGGGCATCGCGCGCCTCATCCGCCGCCTCTCGCCCGACTTCCCCATCCACGCCAGCACGCAGATGACCATCACCAGCGCCGCTGGCGTGGCCTTCGCCCGCGCGTTGGGCTGCAACCTCGTGGTGCTGGCGCGCGAGTGTTCCATTCGGGAGATCGAGGCGATTCGCGAGGCAAGCGGTCAGCGGTCAGCGGTCAGCGGTCAGCAAGAAGCTGCGAGCGCTCAATCTTCGCTGGCTGAAAGCTGTCCGCTGACCGCTGACCGCTCCCTTCCGTTGGAAGTCTTCGTCCACGGCGCGCTGTGCGTGGCTTACTCCGGCCAGTGCCTCACCAGCGAGGCGCTCGGCGGGCGCAGCGCCAATCGCGGCGAGTGCGCGCAGGCCTGTCGGATGCCTTACGAACTCATCTCCGACGGCAGCAAGGTCGATCTGGGCGGACGCAACTACCTCCTCTCCCCCCAAGACCTCGCCGGCCTCGACGTGTTGCCGGAGCTGGCGCGTGCCGGCGTCTCGTCGCTCAAGATTGAGGGCCGGCTCAAGTCGCCGGAATACGTGGCGAGCATCACGCGCATTTACCGGCAGGCACTGGACGAACTCGGAACGCAGAACGCGGAAGGTGGCACAGCGGCCAATCGGCAATCGGCAATCGGCAATCGGCAATACGAGTTGGAGATGGCCTTCTCCCGCGGCCTTTCCAC
>JACRKB010000115.1 GCA_016235545.1 Verrucomicrobiota bacterium
GGTAAGTGGAGTTCGTCTCGCGGGCGAGCCGGTGCTTGAGCACGAAGGCGGCGATGCCGCGCTCGCGCAGCCACTCGCCGACGTTGTAACCCTCGTGTGCGATGGCCAGCACGCGGTGTCCGCCGCCGGGGATGACGAGCACGGCGCAGCCGGAGGCCTTGCCGGGCGCGGGAAGGTAGGGCGTGAGGCTGGGGTTGTGGATGCGCGAGACGCTGGTGACATCACCAGCGGCATTCTTCACCTGAAGCTCCTTCTCCGTCTTGCCCTCGGAGCCGGGCGCGCCGTTGTGCCAGAGCGGAATTTCCTTCGGCAGCTCGGCGGCAAACAAGGCAGCGGGCAGGAGCAACGCGGCGAGGGCAATCTTTGTATTCATCAGTTGTGCAGGCGATGTGGCGTTGAAAACAAGTGACCGTCTCACTCCTCCACGATGCGCGGCCACGCGCCCTTCAAACAACCGTAGTGGCGGGTGAGTTTGGCGAAGTCGGGCGAAGCGGGGTCGGGGCAGATGGGGTGGCCGGTGGCGCCGAGGTAGAGGCAGCCGCGCTCGGAGGTAGGCAGCTTCTCCATTAGGGCGAGCGCTTCCGTCTCGAAAACTCCTAGCGGCATAGCTCGGTGACGGCCCGGTAGCCTTTGGCCCCGCCGTAGTGGCGCAGCTCGCGGATGACCCAAGGGATCTCCTCTTCGCCAATTTCAGCGTCCGCCCGATAGGACCAGAAGCACTGCGCAGAAAACTCCTTGAACGCACGTTGCGCCAGCTCGACGCGACTCGCCTGTGCATCGGCAGGAGTCGAAGTTTGGCTCTGGTCGTTCATGACGGGAAATTAGCCCAACCGGCGCGCGGCACGCAAGCGGCCCGCCGGACTTACGCCTCCGCCGGCGTCAGCCCCATCACCACGTCCCACTTCGCGGCGAGTTCGCGGGCCTTCGAGCCGGGCAGCGGCGCGAAGTCCACGGTCACGTTCTCGCGCTGCTTCGCGTCCTTGATGTTCTTCCAGATGCCGTCCGTCTCGTTGCCGGGATGGCCCTTGATGTAGCACTGCGAGATGAGCTCCTTCTTCCCCTTGAGCTTCACGGCCAGATGGATGTGCGGCGCGCGACCGGGATAGGGCACTGGCTTGATGGTGCGGAAGAGATACTCGCCCGTGCTGCCGGTGATGAAGCGGCCGAAGCATTGGAAGTTCGCGTCGCGCTTGGCCTTGTCGCCTCCGGTCCTAGTGTGGAGATAAACGCCGGTGCTGTCGCACTGCCAGATTTCGATGGTGGCGTTGCGGATGGGCGAGCCGCTGGCGGTGAGCAGGCGACCGGTGAGCCAGGTGATTTCGCCGACGGCAGGCGTGAGCGCGTCGTTGATGGTGACAAGGTCGTTGTCCGTGTCGAGCGGGAGCTTGTCGGGATAGAACGGGCCCTCGGTCTGCCTCGGAGTGAGCGCGAGTTGCTCGGCGAAAAGGCCCGGCACGGTGAACAGCGCGGAAGCAAACGCGGCTTGGCGGAGAAACTCACGACGTGGGGAATGGAGCTGGAGCTTGCCGGGGGAGAAGTTGCTTTTCATGGCTGGAATAAACACCGATGAAGCGAAGGGGTCACGGAAAAGTTTGCTGGGCAGGCGGGCATTGTTTGCACAGGTGGGACTCGCTGCCACTGGCAGGCATCCGGCAGCACCTCCTGCGCGCCATCCGAATTCTGATCGGTTGCGGGAAGAAAACCCACGAACCCAAAACCTCCGCGATTCCAGCCCCCGAACCCGTGCAGGCGACTTCCAGTCGCCGTGTTGCGGGCGCCTGGCTCCGAGCAGCCGCGGACGGTTGCAACCCACGGACATCGATGAAAGTCGCCGGCACAGGTTCATGGAGAGGCCGGGGTGAAGGCTGCGTGCGTTGGCGCGGGTGGCCGCGCTCCTCCTCCGAGGATGAAAGAAGCCATGCTCCGTGGCCCTCGGTTGAAATTCCGTCTGCCTCACCGTTGGATCACTCGCAGCGGGCTGGAGAAATCATCCGTCCACACGCCCACACGCGGATTCCCCTCCAACGGCGACCACCGGATCCGGCGTTGGAAATCCGCCAGCCCGTCCGCCGCGCGCGCCATCACCACCCAGTGCGCCTGCTCACGCCCGGTAGCAAACTCCGCCGACGTCAGCGACATGTCATCGCAGCCCAGCGCGGCGAGCCACAAGTCCTCGGCAAGGTTCGCGAGCACCGGTTCGAGATCGAGGTAGCGGTTCGAGATGTGGAACGCGAGCATCCCTCCGGGCGCGAGCTTGCGCAGGTAAAGCTCCACCGCCTCGCGCGTGATGAGGTGCACCGGGATCGCATCCGAGCTGAACGCGTCCAGCACCAGCAGGTCGTAGCAGCCGTCCGCCGCCTCGCGCAGCCTCAGCCGCGCATCGCCCTCGATCAACCGCGTCTCCGTCGCCGCCGAGCGCTCGAGGAAGGTGAAAAAGTTCGTGTCCTGTGCGATGCGCAGCACCGACGGGTCAATGTCGTAGAAAGTCCATCGTTCGCCCGCCCGCGCGTAAGCCGCCATCGAGCCCGCCCCGAGACCAATGACGCCGACGCTCCGTATCGGTGACATGTGGTCGCCGGCACGGGCTGCGAACACCTTGAACACCTCCCCCAGCGGCCCTTCACGATGATAAAACGTCAGCGGCTCGGCCGCGCGCGCGAGGTCGAGGAACTGCCGCCCGTGTATGGTCCGGCCGTGGACAATTTGCCGGGCATCACCGTTCGGCGACAACGTCACCCGCGTCACGCCGAAGAAATTGCGCTCCACATGAAGCGTCTTGCCAAAACCGCCGGTGAAGAACGCGCCGCCGAAAAACAGCGCGCCCAGCCCCAGCGCGAACCGGCGCGGCGAATCCACGAGCAGGAAGCACAGCAGCAGAGGCAGCCCGAAGATGACGAGCGATTGGATTTGAGGCGCGAGCAACTTCGCCGGCGGCAGCAAGGCAGCGAGCAAGCCGGTGAGCACCGCGAGGCCGAGCGGCCAAAGCAGATCAGGAGCGCTCACGCCGTCATCCGGTAGGGTGAGACTCCGTCGAACCCCATTTGCCGACGCAGTCGGCGCGAGCGCAGCGAGCATCTCAGTCGCCGTGCCTGGTGGGGAGATACTCGCCTCGCTGCGCTCGTTCGACGGCTCGACGGAGTCCCGCCCTACCGGTGTCTTTGCCTCCCACCGCAGCCAGCACGCGGCCATCAGCGCCAGCGGATACTCCACCACCGAGTTGAACAGCAGCGGCGCGAGCAGCGTGTTGAACAAGTCGCCCAGCACGCCGCCCAGCGACATCCACAAATAAAACTCCGTCAGCCGCTGCGGCTCAGGCCGGTCTGCGGCGAGCCGCGCGTGGCAGACCATCGCGGCGATGAAGAACACGACGAGGTGAATGCCCAGCACCAGCCAGGCCGGCTCGCTCAGTCCCGCGCACATCTGATACGCCAGCGCCAGCGCGCCGATGGGCAGCGCCCGTGACAGCAGCCGTGGCGAGAAGAGCTGTCGCCGCGCGAAGACAAACACAAACGTCAGCAGATAGAGTGCGAGCGGCAGCACCCACAGCAGCGGCATCGAGGCGATGTCCGTGGTGATGTAAGTCGTCACGCCCAGCAGCAAGCTCGATGGCACGGCGGCGCAGACGCCCCAGTGGAGGCGGCGGGCAAGTGCCGTCCCGGTAGGATGAGACTCCGTCGAACCCCATTTGCCGACGCTGTCATTCGGCAGGGTGGGGCTCCGTCGAACCCCATCTGCCGACGCCGTCGGCGCGAGCGCAGCGAGCCTCTCGGTCGCCGTGGCCGGCAGGGAGATGCTCGCTGCGCTCGAATCGGACGGCTCGACGGAGTCTCGCCCTACCGGGCTGGGAGACGGCGGCTGCAAGTCTCCGGCACGGGCGCTCTTCGCCCCGCACGCGAGCGCCAGCACCGGCATGACGAGAAAGGCCGCGGCCCACAGCCACGCTTGCTCGCGCAGCGGAAAGTTCAGCTCAATGAACAGCGGATACCCAAGCAGCGCGGCGAAACTTCCGAGGTTGCTTGCGGCGTAGAGGAAATACGGGTCGCGCGCACCCATGGATGCGGACGCTGCAAACCAGCGCTGAAGCAACGGCGTGGTGAGCGCCAGCACGAAGAACGCGGGGCCGACGTTGACGAGCAGTTGCAGCAACAACCACGCGGTGGGCCAGTGCTGCCACGGCGTGGCGGCGCTTTCGTTCAGCCGGATGGGCAGCGTGGCCAGCGCGACGAGCAGCAGCGCGATGTGAGTCGCCCGTTGTGCGCGCGAGGAGAGGCAGCCTGACAACCAGTGCGCGGCCGCGTAGCCCGCGAGCAGCATCGCCTGGAAGAAAACCATGCAAGTGTTCCAGACGGCGGGCGCGCCGCCGAGCTGCGGGAGGACCAGTTTGCCGACCATCGGCTCGACCCAGAACAGCAGCGCGGCGCTCCAGAAAAGAGTGATGGCGAAGAGTGTGGTCACGCGGCGGACGTGCGGGGACTTTAGGTTTGTGGGCCGCGACAGGCAAGACGCGCAGTTCCCCGCGCGGAAAGCCACTCGCGCCACCCAGCCCCCAGCGCGCTGCGGGGTTGCCTCCGCGCGCCCTGTCCGGCGAAGGTGCGCGGGTTGAACGAGTTCTTCCAACGCCACGAAACCGCCGCTCGCCGTGCGCTCGCCATCGTCGCGGGGCTGCTGCTGGCGGCGGCGTTTCCGAAGCTGGGCATCGCGGGATTGGCGTGGGTTGCGCCGGGGCTGCTGCTTTTCAGCGCAGCCGGGCAGCCGGCGAAGACTGAGTTCCGGCTCGGCTGGCTGGGCGGATTTGCCTTTCACCTCGCGGCGTTGCACTGGCTGCTGTCCATCCCGGTCACGGGCTTTCCGATTCTGGGCTGGCTGGCGTTGAGCGCGTATGCAGCGGTGTATCCGGGGCTGTGGGTATGGTTGTGCTGGCGGCTCGCACCGGCGACTTGCAGTCACCGGCACGAGCTGGAGGAGCACGGACGCCCACGTCCGTCTGGCGAACTGCGGACGTGGGCGTCCGCGCTCCCGTCCTATTGGCAACGCGCTGCATGGGCGTTGAAGTGCGCAGTGCTGTGGGTCGCGCTGGAAACGATTCTGGGTTGCGTGCTCACGGGGTTTCCGTGGCTCGCGCTGGGTGTGTCGCAGCACAAGTTGGTGCCGCTGATTCAAATCGCGTCGTTGACCGGTGTCGCGGGTGTGTCGTTTCTAGTGGTGTGGTTTGCAGTGGCGGCTGCGGATGATGTTTGGAGCTTTCGCGTGACTGGCTCCAGCTTCGGAAGCCGGAAGTTCAAATGCCTGCTCCCCTTGTCCATTGCCGCCTTGCTGTTCTGTGGAGGCGTGTTCGAGTCGAGTTCCGTTCGCAGCACCGGCGAACATGGGAGCGGCCCTCCGCTTACCCTCGCCCTCGTCCAGCCCAGCATCCCGCAGACGATGATTTGGAATCCGGCGGAGAAGACCAACCGCTTCGCCAAGCTGATGCAGCTCTCCGAACTCGCGCTCGTGACGAAGCCGGACGTGCTGGTCTGGCCAGAGGCCGCGCTGCCGGATCTCAACGACGAGAGCTTTCGCGCCATCACGAATCTCGTCGCCACGCACAAAGTCTGGATGGTCTTCGGCGCGGATGACTACGAGCTGAAGCCCGGTGCGCCGCGCGACTCAAATCAGCCCTCGGACTACCAGTTCTACAACTCCGCGTTCCTCCTCTCGCCCGAGGGAAAAGTCGTCTCCACCTACCGCAAGCGACGCCTCGTCGTCTTCGGCGAATACATCCCCTTCACGGATTGGCTGCCGTTCCTCAAGTGGTTCACCCCGATTCAAAGCGGCTTCACGGCAGGCAAGGAGCCGGTGGCCTTCGCTCTCAAAACGTCGCGCCGTGACGACGACCGTGCCGGCGACTTGCAGCCGCCTCCCTTGCGCGCCGGAATGCTGATTTGCTTCGAGGACGCGCTGTCCGCGACGGCGCGGGACAGCGCGGCGGACGCGGACTTCCTGCTGAACCTCACCAACGACGGCTGGTTCGGCGAGGGCGCGCAGCAGTTCCAACACGCGGCGCACAGCGTCTTCCGCGCGGTGGAGAACGGCCTGCCCGTGGTGCGCTGCACGAACAACGGCCTGACTTGCCGGGTGAACAAGCACGGCTTCATGCACGACCTCGGCGTGGGCGATGCGGATGTGTATGGCACCGGCTTCCGCGTGGTGAAGCTGCGCGTGCCTGTGAGCGGCTCGCGACCGCCGACGTTTTACCAACGGCACGGGGACTGGTTTGGCTGGGGTTGTGTCTTTGGCGCGCTCGGCCTGGGGCTGTTCCACATCAGGCAGCGTCCGCCCCTTCCGTCGTAATCGTAATCTTGCTCTTACTCTCAACCGGAACCATGCAGTTGAAATCCGATGGTTTCGCTTCAACGGTGTTCAGTGTGCAAGGGAGAAGTTGAGATTTTTGAGCAAATGATTCATCAAGACAACCAGCTTCCGCATGACCGCTATGAGCGCCACTTTGGCGGGTTTGCCCGCCGCGATCAGCCGGTCGTAAAAGGGCTTGAGCAGGTGGTTGCTCCGGCTGGCCGACAAGGCGGCCATGTAAAGGGCGCGGCGCACTTCAGCCCGGCCACCGCTGATACAGCGTTTGCCCGCCCATTGGCCGCTGTCGCGGTTATAGGGACAGAGGCCGGCCAACGCGGCGGCCTGCCGGCGGTTGAGCGTGCCCAGTTCGGGCAGGGTGGCCAGCACCATGACGGCGGTGAGGCGACCCACGCCCATGATGTCATCCAGCCGTTGCACTTGGGCGGCCAGCGGGGTTTGTTCCTTCAGGAGGGCTTCGACAAGAGCCTCGACCTTGGTGATTTGTTTCTCCAGATGGGCCAGCCAGGCGGTGAAGAGCTTGCACAGGTCGGCATCGGCGCAGGTGTCGGCGCGCTGGGCTTCTGCGACGCGCATCTCGATCAACTGCGCGCGGCGCGTGACCAGCGCGGCCAGCTTGATCTCGGTGACGGTGCGTGGCGGCGTGGGTTGCGGGGTGAATGCCTGGCCGAAGGCCGTGAGCATCGCGGCGTCAATGGGATCGGTCTTGGCGAGCTCCCCCGAGGCGCGTGCGAACTGGCGGACGCGTGCGGGATTCAGGACGCTGACGGGCAGGGCGGCGGCGTGGAGCGCGGCAACGACCGCACGTTCGTAGCCGCCGGTGGCTTCACAGATGACGTGGCCGCCGGGGATGGCCGCGAGGCGTTTGATCAGCTGGGCGTGGCCCTCGGGGGTGTTGGGCAGGTCATAGGACTTGCTTTGGAGGTGGAGCTGGAGGGACGCCTTGGCGATGTCCAGCCCGGCATAGACGGATGTTTTTTTGTCATTCATTACTGCGGTTGTGTGCTGACTCATTCTTGCGGATACGAGCTGGCGCGGTTGAGACGCCGCTCAGGCAAAGGTTCGAGTTTGGGACGCAAAAGCGTGGATGGATCAGGCTGCGTTTCGGACTCAAAAGGTCCGAGAGACGAACGATCACACCCGCGCCGCCGTCGATCCCCCCGGCCGTTGGGATCGACGGCCCCAGCTTCCCGTTCGGCTGACGCCGAACAAGGAAGATGGAAAACAACATACAAGAGACGCGGAGGACGCAGAGATGCGCGGAGAAGCCTCCTGCAAGGGACACCAAATGGTGGACTCAAACTGCTTGGCTCAACTCTGCGTTTCTCCGCGTCCTGTGCGTCGTTAAAGGGAGCGCGTCTCCAACTGCATCGCTCCGGCTGAGGGGGCATGCTGGCACTGCCCCAGAGTGGCGGGCAGCGCATGGGCTTCCTAGCAGCACAGCAATCCCAACAGAAAGGCAATGCATGAAAAATGGTTCTCCTGCCAGGGATATGGCTATGCGCTCTTAGCCCGAAATCCGAAGTTCAGCCGCGAAAGGGCGCAAAGAACTCAAAGGAGCCGAGTCTGGGATGACTGGAGCTGGGACAGGTTCTAACCGCCCCGTTCTCCTGTCAGAAACTTGGCTTTGCGCCCTTTCGCGGCCATTCCATTTCGGAGTTCGGGCCTAGCGGCCGTTCGCGGCATTCCAACTTGGAATGAGAACCCGAAATAGCATCGCTTTTGACGAGCGAGAGCAGGGAGCCAGACACCCCCCCGACGCAGGCCAGCTACCAACGTATGGCCCTGCCACCTGCCCAAGGCCGGTCAAGTGAAATTTGGCGATTGTCGCGTGCCCCGGCTGACCGCACACTCCGCAGAGAAAGGCAAATCGTGAAATATTTTGCATGGATCCCGCTCGGCATCGTCGCGCTCACGGCGCTTGCGCCACTGCGCGCGGACACGGACGGACGGTTTTTGGGCCGCCCCATCTCCATTGATGGCAAGGCCCGGCCTGTGACCGCACCGCAGGCGCAACCCGCGCCGCGCCCCCTGCCGCTGCCGGAGCCGCGCCCGGCCCCGTTGCAGGTGGTCGCCACGGCTCCGCCGGCGGTCGAGGCGCGCAGTTGCTGCAACATGCGCCTGCTCAAACAAATGCCCGCGGAGGTGTCCTACGGGCAGGAGTTCATGTATCAGCTCCAGGTTTTTGCCACGGAGAATGTCGCTGACATCGTCGTGCGCGACTCCGTGCCGGAGGGCGCGGTGTATGTCCGCAGCGAGCCGCCCGCCCGCGTGACGGGCAACGTGCTGGAGTGGACTTGGAGCGAGATGGACGCCGGCCAGGTCCGCGAGATCCGCGTGTGGCTGCGCCCCGAACGCGAGGGCCGGCTCGGCTCATGCGCCACCGTCCATGCCGTGTCCCGCGCGTGCGCCTTCACCGTGGTGGGCCGCGCCACGCTCTCGCTCACCAAGACCGGCCCCGCGACTGCCGCCGTGGGCGAGGACATTCCTTACAACATCGTCGTCGCCAACTCCGGGAACAGCGTCGCGAAGGGGGTTGTCGTGACCGACACCGTGCCCAGCGGCCTCGCGCATGCCACCGGCCAGAGCACTTTGACTTTCAATGTGGGCGACCTCGGCCCGAACCAGTCGCGGACCATCCCCGTGGTGCTCCGAGGAATGAGCCGGGGCCGTTATTGCAACCTCGCCACGGCCACGAGCGCCAATGCCGCGAAGGCCAGCGCCGAGGCCTGCACCGCCATCGTCCAGCCCGGCCTGCAAGTCACCAAGACCGGCCCGACAGAGCAGTTCATCGGAAAGAACGCGGACTACACCATCACGGTGATGAACGTCGGCGACACTCTCTTGAGCAACGTCACCGTCGTGGACACCACGCCGCAGGTCGCGCGCATCATCACCGCAGCGGGAGCCTCCGTGGCCGGCACGCAGGCTGGCTGGCGCATCCCGGAGCTGCAGCCCGGCGAGCGGAAGTCCTTCACCCTCACGCTCACCACCGCCACCGCCGGCACGCACGTCAACGGGGTCACCGCCGCTGCCGGCGGCCTCACCGCTCAGGCGCAGGCCGCCACGCTCTGGCGCGGCCTTGGCGCGATGCTCGTGGAGGTCGTGGATTCGCCCGACCCGATTCTCATCGGCGGCACCACCACCTACACCATCCGCATCACGAACCAGGGTTCGGCAGACCTCATGAACGTCAGCACCACCGGGAGCTTCCCGCGTGAGATCACGCCCACCGCCGCCCAGAACGGCACCATCACCGGCTCGACAGTCCGTTTCCAGACCATCCCGCGCATCGGCGTCGGCCAGTCCGCCACCTTCACCGCCACTGGACGCGGCGCGGTGGAGGGTGACGGACGCGTGAAGTTCAGCTTCACGGAGGACAGTCTCAGCTCACCGGTCATCGAAGAAGAAAGCACACGGGTATTTTAATCTTTTCGGTTCCTTCCTGGACCGGAAACTCGGCAACAACCAACAAAAGCATCACTGTGAAAAAACTAGTCTGGCTCGCCCTCACCCTCGTCTGCGGACTCGCGCTCCCTGTGCGCGCGGACGACGACGGCATCAACATTGGCCGCTCCATTGACCTCATCGAGCGCAACAGGATCAGTTACCCGCTCATCAAGTCCCCCGCTCCGGCTCCGGCCCCGGCTCCGCGCCCGGTGGTCGCCACGGCCAGCGCGCAGAGCCAGTCCGGCAACGTGCGGCTGCTCAAACAGATGCCGGCTGAACTCACCCTCGGCCAGGAGTTCGCATACCAATTGCAGGTCATCGCCAACGAAAACGTCGCCGACGTTGTCGTGCGCGACGTGGTGCCCGAGGGCGCGACCTACGTGCGCAGCGAGCCCCCCGCTGAAGTCTCCGGGCGAAATCTGACATGGAAGTTCAGCGAGATGGATGCCGGCCAGTTCAAGGACATCAAAGTCTGGCTGCGGCCCGACCGCGAGGGGCGCATCGGCTCCTGCGCCACCGTCTTCGCGCTCTCCCGCGCCTGTGCCTACGGCGTCGTGGGCAAGCCCACCGTGGCCCTCAAGAAGTCCGGCCCCGCCACCGCGAACCTCGGCCAGGACATCTCCTACACCATCACCGTTTCCAACCCCGGCAGCGCCATCGCCCGGGGCATCGTCGTGACCGACACCATCCCTGATGGCCTCGCCCACTCCAGCGGCCAGAGCACGCTCACCTTCAACATTGGAGATCTCGCTCCCGGCCAGTCCCGCACGCTCCCCGTGGTCTTGAAGGGCACCAAGCGCGGCCGCCATTGCAACACCGCGTCCGCCGCGTCCTCCAACGCCGGCACCACGACCGCCGAGGCCTGCACCACCATTCTTGTGCCCGGCATTGAGTTGGTGAAGGTCGGCACAAAGGAGCAGTTCCTCGGCAAGTCCGCCAACTACACCCTCACCGTCAACAACACCGGCGACACCAAGCTGACCAACCTGGTCATCACCGACACCGCGCCGGCTGCGACCCGCATCCTCAGCGCGTCCGACGCGGCAGTGAACGGCAACCAGGCCGTGTGGCGTCTGGCCGACCTCGGTCCGGGCGAGAAGAAATCGTTCACCGTGACGCTCACCTCCGCCACTGCCGGCAACCACTGCAACGTCGCGGCCGTCACGGGTTCCGACGGGCAGAGCGCCCGGGCCGAAGCCTGCACCCTTTGGCGCGGCGTCGGCGCGATCCTCGTGGAGGTGGTGGACGATCCCGACCCCATTCTCGTCGGCGGCACCACCACCTACACCGTCCGCATCACGAACCAAGGCTCGGCTGACCTCGTCAACGTAAATGCCTCCGCCGCCTTCCCGCAAAACATCGCCCCTGTCGCAACCCAGCAGGGCACCGTCAACGGGCAGAACGTGAAGTTCCAGACACTGGCCGTCGTTCCTGCCAAGGGCGTCGTTGAATTCCGCCTCACCGCCCGCGGCGTCAGCGCCGGGGATGCCCGTGTGAAGTTCACCTTCACCGAGGAGAGCCTCAGCTCACCCATCATCGAGGAGGAGAGCACCCGCGTGTTCTGAATCCTATCGCACCGTTTCGAGCAAGGGCCCGGCGCGACGCCGGGCCTTTTGCTTTCGGAAGGGGAACAGTATTCAGTTTTCAGGTTTCAGTATTCAGTGTTCAGTATTCAGTCGGAAATGCCGCGCGCGCATGATTCCTTCTGAACACTGAACACTTCTGCTATGAGCACAACCGCATCCACCAGCCATGCGTGGAAATTCTTCAGCGCCGGTGGCGTCAACCAAGTCGCCTTCCGCAACGGCGCGGACCTCGCCAGCCTCGACCAGCTCGATCAGAAGCTCTGGGTCGCGCTGGCGCTGCCCACGCGCGGCATCGAGTTCGACACGCGGACGCTGGACCTGATTGACACGGACAAGGACGGGCGCATCCGCCCGCCCGAGCTGATCGCCGCGGTGAAGTGGGCGGAGGCCTCGTTCAAGGACCTCGGCGACCTGATCAAAGGTGGCGATGCGGTGCCGCTCTCCGCGATCAAGGATGAGTCCATCGTGCTCTCCGCGCGGCGCATCCTCGAGAACCTCGGCAAGCGTGACGCCACCAGCATCGCGCTCGCGGACGTGGCGGACACGGCGAAGATTTTTGCCACCACGCAGTTCAACGGCGACGGCATCGTGCCCGCCGATTCTGCTGTGGACGAGGCGACGAGGAGGGTGATCGAGGATTTGATCGCGACCGTCGGAGGACTGCCTGACCGCAGCGGCAAGCCGGGCGTGAGCCAGGCGAAGGCCGACCAGTTCTTCGCCGAGGCGCAGGCGTTCTCCGACTGGCACGCGAAGGCTGAGGCGGACGCGGCGAGCCTCCTGCCGCTGGGCGACGCCACCGCCGGCGCGTCCGCCGCCATCAAGGCCGTGAAAGTGAAGGTGGATGATTACTTCGCGCGCTGCCGGCTTGCCGCGTTTGACTCGCGCGCAGCCGGGCCGCTGAACCGCGCCGAGGCGGAGTTCGTCGCCCTCGCCGCGCAGGAGCTGACCGTCGGCTCCGCAGACATCGCCAGGCTCCCGCTGGCGCACGTCGCGCCCTCGCGCATGCTGCCGCTCATCGAGGCAGTCAACCCGGCGTGGCTCGGCGCGATGGAAAACCTGTGCGCCAGCGCCGTCGGGCCGCTGCTGGAATACGGGAAGAAGACGCTGAGCGAGGGGGATTGGGGCGCGTTGCAGTCCATGCTCGCGCCGCACAACGCGTGGGCCGCCGCCAAGCCCGCCACGAGCGTCGAGCCGCTCGGCCTGGCCCGCGTGCGCGAGCTGCTCGCCGGCAACGCGCGGACTGCGGTGGCCGCGCTCCTGGCGCAGGACATCGCGCTGGAGGGGGAGTTCAAACAAATCGGCTCGGTGGAGAAACTTGTCCTCTTCCAGCGCGACCTCGTGCGGCTGTTGAACAACTCCGTGAGCTTCGCCGAGTTTTACGGGCGGCGCGGCTCCATCTTCCAGGCTGGCTCGCTCTTCCTCGACGCGCGCACCTGCCACCTGTGCATCGAGGTGGTGGATGCGGGCAAGCACGCCGCGCTCGCGGGCTTCTCCGGCGCCTACCTCGCGTATTGTGATGTGACCCGCCCCGGCGGCGCGAAGAAGACCATCGTGGCCGTCTTCACCGATGGTGACTCCGACAATCTCAGCGTCGGGCGCAACGGGGTTTTCTACGACCGCAAGGGTCTGGACTGGGATGCGACCATCGCAAAGATCGTCGCCAATCCCATCAGCGTCCGGGAGGCGTTTTGGTCGCCCTACAAGAAATTCGTGCGGCTGGTGGAGGCGCAAATCGCCAAGCGCGCCGCCGCTGCCGAGGCGGAGTCGCAGGCCAAGGTCGGCACCGCAGCGACCGCCGTGGCACAGGCAGACAAGTCCAAACCCGCGCCCAAGGAGGAGCCGAAGAAGCTCGACCTCGGCACCATCGCGCTCATCGGCACGGCGATCAGCGGCATCAGCGGGATGATTGGAATGTTCCTCGGCACGTTGCTGGGGCTGGGCATCTGGCTGCCGCTGGGAATCCTGGGCATCGTGCTGCTCATCTCCGGCCCCTCGATGCTGCTGGCCTACATGAAACTCCGGCAGCGAAATCTCGCTCCCATCCTCGACGCGAACGGCTGGGCCATCAACACGAAGGCGAAGATGAACGTCCCGTTTGGTGCCGCGCTCACACACGTCGCCAAGCTCCCGGCCAACGCCGAGCGCTCGCTCGACGATCCCTTTGCGGAGAAGCCCAGCCCGTGGAAAGCCTACGCGGTGCTGCTCGTGCTGCTCGTGCTGGGCTACTGCTGGTCCATCGGCAAGCTGGACAGTTATCTGCCCGACCCGGTGAAACATAGGAACGTCATCCAACCGTAGGCCGCGCGGGCGCATCTCGGTTTCTTGAGACGGACCTTGCGGTTGCGGAGAAGCCCGGAGGGCTTCCACTTGAATAGCCGTGGGTGAAACCGACGGACACCGTCATCATGGCGGGTCCGACCCTGCAAGGGGTCGAAGGAGCCGTGCGATGTGACGACAAAGGGTCGCATCGTGCCGGCGAGCTGCACTCCCCGTCGGGTGTGCTGGGCATAGGAGGGACGGCGACTGCAAGTCGCCGGCACGGGGAGGGTTCAACCCCGACGGGGTTGCCCGCGCTGCGTGCCGCCACCGTGGGTTTCACCCACGGCTATTCACATTGAAACCCTGCGGGTTTCTGGCAGCGCATCGCGGAGGTTTGAAAGAAGCTGAGATGAGTCTGGAGAGTCCAGCTCACAGGCTACTTCCTGCCAAAGAGGCTGCTCCAGAAGGATTTTTCCTCCAGCTCCTTCTGCTTCACCTTGAGCTGGCCGAGGATGCCCTGCCAGTCGAGGAAGGTCTTGTGCCACTGGTTTTCGAGGCCGCGCAGGGAGTTGTCCGCCAGCTCGCTCATGTAGCGGATGGAGGGCGCGTTAGTGAGGATGGCGTGAACCTCCTCGCGCGGGGGCGCGCCGCCGCCGGCGACCTGGCTCATCAGCAGCTCGAAGCCTTGGGCGATGTTGCTTTTGACCTCGAGGAACTGGGTCTCGTCCTCCGGGGTGAAGGTCTTCGAACGGGCGAGGGAAAGGTAGTGGTTGAACTCCTTCCAGCACTCGACGTGGGTTTCGAGCTCAAGGATCAGCTGGTCAAGTTTCTTGTTGCGCATAGGCCGCGTCAGCGCGGCGATTTAGGGCGTGTCAACGAACCGGGGCAAGGAAAATCATGACTCCGCCGCGCTGCTCCTTGGCGGTCACTTTCAGGGCGCTGTAGTGGATGACAAGCTCGGTCACGGGGAGGCTGGCCTCGCGGGCGGAGAGCATGGTCTCCATGACAGTCTTGCCGATCTCTTGCACGTTGGCCTCGCCGAAGGAACGCGGCAGCGTGGAGGTGAGGACTTTGCCGTCGCGGTCCACGGTGAAGCTGCCGCTGGGCAGGCGGTCAAGTGCCGGCGCGTCCTTCTTGGAGGAGAAGAAATCTAGGAGACCCATTGTGCTGCCATTTTTTTGAGGGTTTCCAGAATCTGGCCGGCGGTGCGTCCGCGTTGAAAGCCGGCGCAGAGGACTTTCTCGCCCTTGGGTGCCAGACCCGTGCCGCGCTGCGGGCCGGTGGTGACGACATGCTGGAGGGTGCCGGCCTTGATCTTGTCACCGAGCTGGCTGAGGCGTTCGGCTGCGCGGGCGGCCCATGCGGCGGGTTTGTCCGGGGCTTCGCAGGCGTAGTGCTGGAACTCCTTGCCCTGCCCCATGCCCGTGGTGAGCACGAACTCGACGCCGGGATTGCGGGCCAGTTCTGCGAGGGGCGAGGCGGACGCGGCTTTTTCGCCGCCGGAGCCAGGGACTTCGCCTGCGGCCATTTCATCGAGCATCTGCGCCGAGTCGAGGAGGAGGCCTTGGACGGAGTTCATGATGCGGCGCTCGCGCGCGGCATCAGCGGGGAGGTGCTCGAAGGTGCCGGCCCGCCATGACATGATTTTCTTGAACGCGTCCTCGCCCTTGAGCTCGCCCATCTCCGCGTCCATGAGGTCGCCGTTGAGGAGCCAGATTTTGCCGATGAAGGGGCCGTTGGTGAACTTGAGAGTGACGGAGGATTGCGAGAGGCTCTCCATCTGCACGATGTCTGTGAGAGTCTTGCTCTGCACGCCGCGGAAGCCGCCGGACTCCTCACGCGCCAGCAGGGACTCGATGCAGTCCACGAACATCTTGATGTCCTGCGCGGTCTTGGGCTTCTCCAGATACATGTCGATGCCCATCGCGTAGGCGCGGGTGCGATACTCATCCTCGCACACCCCGGTCATCACCACCGTGCGCAGCCCGGGAAAGCGCCGCCGGACGATGGCCAGCACCTGGAAACCATCCATGTTCGGCATCCGCAAATCGGTGAGCAGGAGGGAATAAGGCTCTGCCTCGAGCAGCGCGATGGCGTGCGCGCCGGAGGAGGCGGTGCGCACTTCAGGCTTGGCCGGGAGAGTGCCCAGCAACTCCTGGCACAGTTCGAGAAACTGCGACTCGTCGTCGAGGATGAGGATTTTATTTTGTGCGCCCAAGCGGGCCGCAGTGTGCTCTTTTTGTTTGCCACTTCAAGTGATTTGGGCGGACACTCGCGGCGCTTTTCCGCACGGCTGTCGCTGCGCGGGAGGGCCGTCAAACCGCATGTTGGATTCCATCAAAGGACTGGCGCTCCCGAGCGCGGAACCGCCCGGCCTCACGGCCACGCCGTCCACGGAGGCCGTGCCGGAGCACCTCGCCATCTCGCTCAAGTCGGTGCTCGACCGACTGCCTGTCGCGCTCAAGCCGCTCGCCACCCGCGCAGCGGCTGCGGATGAAAAGATAAGCTTGCCCACGGCCCGCGTGCTCCCGCAACTCGCCACCGGCGCGGTGCGCATCACGTTCGACGAGCTCCGCGCCGCCGCACCCGCCGGACTGTTTGGTGCCGGTGGCCAGGGCGATGCGCCCGTGGATTTGCCGCTGCCGGAAATCCTCCGCGTCGCCGGGCCTCTGCTCAAGCGCAAGTCCGCGCAGAAAGCCGAGCCGGCGGCGGGAAGCTTTTTTGCCGGACTCGGTGCCACACCCGCCCCCAAGCCGACACCGGCACCTGCGCTGGCCACACCGCCCGTGCCCCCCGCCACCCTTCCGATGTCTGCGGCCCCGGCGTTCGCGCCCGCCTTCCAACCCGCTCCGGAAACGGCCAAGGGCGGGACGACCTTCACCACCTTCCAGCCCGCATTGGCGTCGGCAGAGTCGGCATCCTCACCTTCCAGCACCGCAGCCGCACCGGGAGCGGCCCCCAGCTCAGGCGTCGTGCCGGTGAAGCTCTCGGTCCTCACCGTGGGCTGGCCGGAGAACATCCGGAAGGAAGTCGCCGACCTCGGCGATGTGACAGTCGAGTTTCCACGCGAGGATCTGGGCAACGCGATGAAGAGCGGCAAGGTCAGCTTCACCTGGGGCCAGTTGCGGAGCTGGATGAATCCCGCCGTCGGCCCCTCCGCGTCGGACAGCACGGCGCTGCCGCTGCCATTGCGCGTGCTCGTGCAGCCCTTCATGTCGAACATGAAGAGCGGGGCCAAGACCACCACTGCCGGCGACCGCAGCGTTGCCGCCTTCGTGAACCGCGCCGCAACGCCCGAGATGACAGTCCCCGTGGCCGCGCCCGCCCCGCCCGTGCCCGTGGACACCCGGCTCGGCGAGGCCCTGGGAAAGCCGGAGAAGACTCAGTGGACGCCCTCGGAAATCATCTACGCCGTCGTCGCCCTCCCCGGAGTGTTCGGCGCGATGCTCTCCTTGCAGGAAGGCCAGCTCGCCGCCGCCGAGATGCAGGCCACCCTGCCGCCGGAGCTTCTCGCCTACGCGCTGCCCAAGCTCTTCTCCGCCACCGGCGACCAGGCCCGGCAGATGAAGCTCGGCGACCCCGCGATGATTTCCCTCGTCGCGGACGGCCACCACTGGGCGGTCTTCAAGCTCGATAAAATCTTCTTCACCGTGATGAGCCGCAAAGGCCATCTGCTTCCCCTGCCGCAGCTCCAGACCATCGCCCACGAAATCGCCCGCCAGCGCAAATAACCTATGGCCATCATCAACCAAGCCACCAAGGAACTTCAGGTCAAGATCGTCTAGTACGGCCCCGCCAAGTCCGGCAAGACGACCAACCTCGAGTCCATCTTCGGAAACGTCCAGACCGCCAACCCGGAGAGCAAGAGCAAGATCGTCTCGCTCGCCACCAGCTCTGACCGCACGCTCTTCTTCGACTTCTTCCCGTTGGAGACGGTCACGATCAAGGGTTACAAGACCAAGTTCCAGCTCTACACGGTTCCCGGCCAGGTCATCTACAACACCACCCGCCAGCTCGTCCTGCGCGGCGTGGACGGCCTCGTATTCGTCGCCGACTCCACCTACGAGAAAATGGAGGAGAACGTCGAGAGCCTCAAGAACATGGAGGACAACCTCAAGACCCTGAAGCTCAACCTCGCCGACATCCCCTACGTCCTCCAATACAACAAGCGCGACTCCGCCAACCCCGCGCCCGTCGAATACATGGATTTCCTCCTGAACAACCGGGACATCCAAGTGCCCAGCTTCCCTGCCATCGCACCCAAGTGCGAAGGCGTCTTCGAGACGCTCAACGCCATCACCGGCCTGCTGCTGAACAAATTCCTCAGCACTGGCAAGTGATGAAGCGTAGTGCGAAAAGCAGTCAGCGGGCAGCAGCCAGCACTCACCGGAGCGGCGAAGGCGGCTTCCATTCCCCATTGTGAAGGGTTTTCCCCAGCTCACCGCAGAGGACAATGAGCAGATCGAGCTTCTGCTGAAAGATATTGTGTCCCGCAGCGGGGCGCTGGGAGCATTGATGGTCGAGCGCGCAGGCTATCTCATCCAACGCGCCGGCGGCGAACTGCCCGGCGATGCCAGAGAATTCGCAAGCCTCGCCTCGAACGCCTTCAGCGCGGCGCAGGAGATGTCCCGGCGGCTCAAGGAAAACTTTTTCACCCACCTGCGCGTCAGCGGCACGGGCTTCCACACGCTCATCCGCCATGTGGATGACTCCTGCCTGCTCGTCGTGGTCTTCGACACCCGCATCGCGCCGGAGAAGGTTGAGAGCGAGGCCGTCGCCACCGTCATCGGCATCTACGAGCGCCTCGAGATCGCCAGGCAGCGCGCGCCAGGAGCCACTGTGGATTTTGCCGATGCCGACGCCGAGGATGTCACGAAATTCTTCCGCCGCACCCCGCCCCCGGCATAGGCCCGCAAAAGAGCCGAGCGCATGAGCCAAGAGCAGTATCTGAAAAGCCCCTGTGCCCATTGCAACGGGCGCATCTCCTTCCCAGCCAGCGCGCGCGGCATGGCCGTCAACTGCCCGCATTGCGGCAAGCAGACAGTGCTGGACGCGGCGGCAAATCCGCCCGCACCCGCCGCCGCAGAGCCAGCGACAGCAAGGCCGGTGGCGCGGCCCGCAGCCACAGCCACGGCCAAGCCTCTCTCCGAAGTGCAAAAGGCCGCCATCGCCGCCGCGCGCGCCTCCAATCCCGCCACCCGTCCCGCCAGCGCCAAGCCGGTGGACAAGAAAAACACCGTCATCAAGACGCAATGGGCGGACGGCGCAGACGAACTCCCCTCCGGCAAGCCGGTGCGCTGTGATTTCTGCGGCACGAAGCTTCCCGCAGGAGTGACGAAGTGCCCGGATTGCGGGACGGTGGCCGCCGCCCAGCCTGCGGGGGAAGCAAAGCCGCGCTGGTTCCGCCGCATCGGATTGGTGCTCGTTTTCATCCTCGCGCTCGCGGCCGCTGGCCGGTGGGGCCAGCATTACCTCTCGCTCCGTCCGAAGAAGGGCAAGGACGGCAAGCCCCTCAAGGACGGCGTGGAGCTGCTCTTCCACAAGCTGGAAGCCCAGCCCGGCACCGCTCTGTCCTTCGTGCGCGGCACCGTCACGAACCACTCGGAAGTGGCGTGGTTCGACGTGAAGGTCGAGTGCGAGCTGCTTGACAAGGCCGGCGCGTCCCTCGGCAAGTTCTCCGACTCAAAGCTCGTGCTCGACGCGCACAAGCTCTTTCCCTTCAGCATCTCGCTGCTCGACCCCGACGCGAAGACTTACACGAACATCACCGTCACAGCCACGCGATGATCCAGCCCGCCTTTCCCGCCTGCCGTCCACGCCGCCTCCGGCAGTCGCCCGTCCTGCGCCGCATGGTGGCGGAGACCCAATTGTGCTCGCACCAGCTCGTGCTGCCCTTCTTCGCCAGGCCCGGCAAGCGGGAGCGCCGGCCCATCGGCGCCATGCCGGGCGTGTTTCAGTTGAGTGTGGATGAACTGGTGAAGGACGCAGCAGCAGCCCACGCGGCAGGCGTGCCGGCGGTGCTGCTCTTCGGCATTCCCGACCGCAAGGACGAGAAGGCATCGGGAGCCTACGCGCAAAAGGGAATCGTCCAGCAAGCCGTCCGCGCGCTGAAAAGGGAGCTGCCCGGCCTGCTCGTCATCACAGACGTGTGCCTGTGCGAATACATGAGCCACGGCCACTGCGGCCTCGTGGATCGCGCGGCTGGCAGTGTGTTGAACGACCCATCGCTCCCCCTTCTGGCCCGCACCGCTGTGAGCCACGCCGAGGCCGGCGCGGATGTGGTCGCGCCCAGCGACATGATGGATGGGCGTGTGCGGGCCATCCGCACGGCGCTGGACGCGGGCGGGTTTGCCGACACGCCGATCCTCACCTATGCCGCGAAGTATGCGTCGGCGTTTTACGGCCCGTTCCGCGAGGCGGCGGAGTCCGCGCCCCAGTTCGGAGATCGGCGGAGCTACCAGATGAACCCGGCCAACGCCGAGGAGGCGTTGCGCGAGGTGGCCTTGGACATCGCAGAAGGCGCCGACATGGTCATGGTAAAACCGGCGCTGGCCTACCTGGACATCTTGCACCGCGTCAAGACGACCTTCGGCTACCCGACGGCGGCCTACGCGGTGAGCGGCGAGTATTCGATGATCAAGGCGGCGGCGGAGAAGGGCTGGATTGACGAGCGTGCGGTGACTTTGGAATCCCTGCTGGGGATGCGGCGCGCCGGGGCGGACATCATCATCACGTATGCAGCCAAGGAGGTCTGCGGCTGGCTGAAGGGCTGAGCCTAAAAACCGCAGTTGGTTCACGCAAAGGACGCGAAGGACGCAACGCCGAAGGGCATTTTTTCCAATTGCAGGCGCCGGCAGTCTTCACCCAACGGGTGAGAGGTCGGGGTTTCAAAAGTCCTTTCCTTTGCGCCCTTCGCGCCCTTTGCGTGAGGTTCAACCGCGGAATCTAGGCTGAGGGCCGAAGGGCGGGACGGGAAGCGAGGGCGAGCGGCTACTTGTCGCTCGCGAACACCACCACCAGCGTGACGATGATCGCGATCACGATGACGGCACCGATGGCCACGAAAATCCAGGTCGTCTTGTTGCTTTTCTTTTTGAAGGCCGAGTTCCCGTCGAAGGTTTTGATCTTCTGTGTGCCCTGCTCCAGCTCGTTCATCTTCACGCCCTGCGGGAGCACCGCGGTCTTGTCGAGCAGCTTCTTGCCAGTGGCACCGGTCGGTGCGGAGGCTTCGAGGCGCGCCTCCACCGAGCCGAAACGGATCGACTGGCCCACCGTCAGCTTGGCCTCGGTCACTTGCTCGCCGTTGATGAAGGTGCCGTTGGTCGAGTCAAGATCCTTCACCACCACATCATTGCCTTGCAGGAGCAGCTCGCAGTGGTGGCCCGACACTGAGGGGGCGGGTATCTGAAAACTGTTGTCTTCGAGACGCCCGACCGTGGAACGCTCCGCCTTCAACTCAAAGGACCTTCCTGTGAATCCTTCAGTTAGTAAGACTAGTCGGGGCATACGTGGTTCGGTTTGGGGTGATTATTGTCAGGGCGAAAACCAAGTCAAACCGATTTCAGAAGAACTCGCGGGCCGGGGACCAACCATTCCTTGCGCATCCGCCTGCCGGCCACCATGGTTCCCGGGTGCAAATCGGCTCACGGTCAGGCCATGAGGGCGGGAGGGACGGCCGGAGCCGGCCCGTGGCGGTCGTGTTCTTTCAGCGATGGGTCATCAACACTCTCTCGGTCCTCGTTGCGACACACCTCGTCTCCGGCATCCACTACGACACGACCGCGAGCCTGTTCGTCGCATCGCTGCTCTTTGGGATCCTGACCACGTTTCTTCGCCCGCTGTTGTTTGTCCTCACCTTGCCGCTGGTCGTCCTCACACTTGGATTGTTCGTGTTCGTCATCAACGCGGGGTTGCTCTACCTCGTCGGCTCTCTGGTCAAGGACTTCCGTGTGGACGGCTTTTGGCCTGCGTTTTGGGGCGCGATAGTCATCGGGCTGGTTTCAATGGTGCTCAACGCGCTGACCGGCTCGGGCGAAGGCCGTTTGCGGGTGCGGCGGACGGCTAGCAAAACACCCGGCAGCGATGGCGGCGGTCCCGTGATTGATGTGTGAGCGGAAAGTGGGGCAGGCGTCCCGGTTGGCGAACCCACCTGCAAAACCGGGACGGTTGCAAGACTGCGGCAGCCGGGCCGGCTGCCCCACTACGCGAGCAGCCGCTCGATCTCCCCGTAAGTCCGCACGATGTGGTGCGCGTGCGCGAGCTTCTCTGCTGGCAGCGTGTTCGTGATAGCAATCGCCGTCATCCCCGCGGCACGCGCTGCGGTGACTCCGGCGGCGGAGTCTTCAATCACGCAGCACGTCGCCGGCTCCACACCGAGCATTTCCGCCGCTCGCAGGAAAATGTCGGGGGCCGGCTTCCCCTGCGCCACATCCTGCACGCTTACGACGACGGGGAAGTGGTGCCGAAGCGACCTCATCGCCAGCACCGCATCAATCACCGGATGCACCGAACCGGACGCGACCGCGAGACGATGGCGCGACGCGAGCTGGGCGACGAGTTCCGGGAGGCCCTCGAAGATGGGCTGCTCGCGGCGAAGGATTTCGATGACGTGGCGCTGCTTCCATTCCGTGAGTTCATCGAGCGACCACTTCGGGTTGTGCCGGGAGATGAAGTCCAGCCACACCGCACGGTCAGACCGACCGATGTAGTGCTCGAAATGGACGCCGTGGGTCTGCCCGTAGCCCATCTGCTCGAACACGTCGAGGAAAGCGCGCTCGTGCCGCGGCTCGCTGTCAATTATGACGCCATCCATGTCGAAGATGACGGCGGAGAACATACGCTGGGAAATGGGGTCTGGCGGACGGGGCATAGGGAGAAGCGGATTCAGAGCAAGATTACGATTACGATTAAGAACCGAGCTGTCAGGGAGCCTCTTACTCGTAATCTTAATCTTAATCTTCCCCGCTGCGCTCAATGAAACACCGACCCCGTCGGCCGCTCGACGAGGTGGAGCAGATTCCCCTCCGCATCTGCGAAGAAGAGCACACGCCCGCCGCCGCCCGCCGGCTTGGGCGATTCGGTGAAGGCCACGCCCCGCCGCGCAAGCTCCGCCTGCGCCGTCTCGATGGAGTCCACGCGCAAGGCGAGGTGCCGCCAGCCTGCGACTCCGTTGCTCGCCATGTCAGGCACCGAGCCAGTCGCGGCGTAGATTTCGATCATCAGCCCGCCGCCAAGCTCGAGGAAGAAGGCCGGCGGCGTCTGGCCGTTGTCGAAGCGCAACCTCGCGCCCAGCACGCGCACATACCAATCCTTGAGGCTGACGGTGTCGCGGGCCGGCAGGCCGATGTGCTCGACGGAGATGTTGAGTTCGCTCATGAGGCGTGGATTTCGGGCGAGCCGCCTTTTTTGTGCAACCGGAAACTTCGCGGTCCGGGGCTGTCTGAGCGCGGACGCATCTCAGTTTCTTGCAACGCAGTGACGCTTCCTTTGTGCTCATAAACCTGAGCCCAATCCTGCTCCTCCTCCCTTTCCCCGGACTCGATCAGAATCAGGAGGAGTGGCCCAACTGGATCACTCGCCACATTCGGCCCTGCAAGAAACTGAGAAACGCACCCGGGCCGTGCGCGGATGCACCCAATCCACGGGCAACGCCCAGCTTGCAGTCCGCGTGGGAATGCGGACACTGCGGCCATGCGACCGTTTCAGATCATCTTCACTCCCGCCGGGGCCGCCGAGCTGTCCAAGATGCCCAAGGAGCTCCAGCTCCAAATTCTTGGCGAGTTCCGCGGCCTGCCGCAGGAGGTCATCAGCACGGAGCTGGAGAGGTTCGGCAAGCTGGAGCGCGACGGCCATGTCCTGCACCGCTTCCGCGTGGGCGACTACCGGATTTACTTCGAGCGCCACGAGCTGGGCGTGCTGGTCCAGCGCATCCTAAGCCGGAACTCGCTCAAGGATTTCCTCTTCCGCTCCAGCCTGCCGCTGGGCGAGGACGAGGCCTTGCAGGACAA
>JACRKB010000116.1 GCA_016235545.1 Verrucomicrobiota bacterium
AGGAACACCTCGGACCCGAAGCGTGCGAAGGCTTGCGCCATCTCACAGCCAATCGGGCCGGCCCCGATGATGCCGAGCCGCTTGGGCAGTTCAGTGAGTGAGAAGAGTGTCTCGTTGGTGAGGTAGGGAACGTCCTGCAAGCCCGGAATCGGTGGCGCTGCGGCCCGCGCGCCGGTGGCGATGACCGCCTTGGCAAAGCGCAGGGACCGGTCGCCGACCCGCACCGTGTCCGGCCCGATGAACTTGGCACTGCCGATGAACACGTCGATGCCCAGATCGCGAAAACGCGCCGCCGAATCGTGCGGGCTGATGTCCGCGCGCAAGCGGCGCATCCGTTCCATGACCGCCGGGAAGTCCACGATGATTTCGCCGCCCACGCGCACGCCGAATTCCACAGCCCGGCGTGCCTCCGCCACCGCGCGCGAGGCGCGCAGGAGTGCCTTGGAGGGAACGCAGCCGACGTTGAGGCAGTCGCCGCCGAGCAGGTGCTTCTCAACGAGGGCGACCTTTGCGCCGAGACCCGCCGCACCCGCCGCCGTCACCAGTCCCGCAGTGCCGCCGCCGATGACGACGAGGTTGTAGCGTGGCGCGGGAGCGGGATTCACCCAGTCGGGCGGATGAACGTGGGCGTAGAGCTTGCGGTTGTGCTCGTCCCAAGGATGCAGCGGGGTCGGAGTTGTAGCCATGCTGTCTAGGAAATGGAGACGTTGGTTCGGCGGGCCAGCGCCTGCCGGGCGATGCGCGTGATGACCACGGTGACGGCGATGGTGGCGAGCAGGCCGACACCGTAGAGCGCCCATTCGGCCGGAGATTTCTGCTGCCCACCCGCGCCGGCGCGGGCCAGAGAGCCGAGATACACATACATCACCGTGCCCGGCATCATGCCAATCCACGAGGCCAGCACGTAGTCGCGCAGCTTCACTCGCGTGACGCCGAACGCATAGTTGAGCAGCGTGAAGGGAAACACCGGCGAGAGCCGGGTCAGGCCGACAATTTTCCAGCCTTCCTCCGCCACCGCCTGGTCAATGGCGGCGAAGGCCGCGTTGCCGGCAATCTTCCGCGCCACCCAGCGGCGCGCGAGATACCTGCCCACGAGGAAGGCAGCCGTCGCGCCCAAAGTGGACGCGAGGGACACATAGACCGTTCCCCACACCACGCCGAACAGCGCCCCCGCCCCCAACGTGAGCACCGAGCCGGGAATCAGCAGCACGCACGCGAGCACGTAAATCACCACGAACAGCGCCGGCCCCCACGCGCCAAGTTGCTCCACGGCTTCAAGGGCGTCCCGCAACAAGCCGCGCACGTCGAAGACCGTGAAGAGCGTGGCAACCACGGCGACCACGACGACGGCCACGGCCCACTTGCGCGCGTTGCAGGAGCGGCAGCCGGCGTGGTCCGCACCGGGACTCTGAGTGGATTTAGGCTGAGGAGTCATTGGCTTTGGGGATTATTTCGCCGGACGATCGTTCAGCGACCAATCGTAGTCGGTGTGATGAATGGAGAATTTGCCGTCGGCCAGCGCCCGCCGGGAGGCATCGTCGAAGAACGGACTCACAAACTTCTGGACCGAGCCGGACCTTTTCTCGAAGTCCTCGTTGAACCACTTGAAAATCGGGGAGAGATGGATCGTTCGGGCACCGGGATCGACGCGGTTCTTCTGCATTTGGCCGAGGAAGACTCGGCCCTGATCGTCGAGCTGTTCATCGAGGCGCGCGGCCAGAAACGCCTCGGCACGCAGCGGCGGACAGCCCTTCGCGGCGCAGACGAGCGCGAAATGCGCGCGGGGGTCGGGATATTGTTTGCGGATGATGCCATGCTCGATTTCGTGGAGCGTCGTCACTTTGCCGAAGAGGCGCACGACCTCCTGTTTCCACGGGCTGCCCAGGAAGCCGCCGATGTCCTTGATGCTCTTCACCGGATAGTGGTCCACGATGAGCTTCATCGTCGCGGCGTTGTAGAGGTTGATGAGGAAGGCGAGTCGTTCCTTCTCCGGCCAGCCGTTGAACTCCTTCTCAGCAACCGCAGCGAGCGCGTCCAAGTAGATATTCAGCGGCTTGGGATCAGCCTTGAGCGCGGTGTAACTCACCCGGCCATCGCGGACGTGCTTCTTGAGACTGGCGTCGAGAGCGGTGTGATTGAACTCCGCGGGATACGCGACCCCGAGAGCCAGTGCGGCTGCGACCCAAACGCTGAAGAACTGCTTTCGATTCATATCTCGCCGATGGGAAGGTGGGTTTGTCTGCCTTATTCCAAGGCTTTCCACGATCTGGTAATGCGGACGACAATTGGCTCAATCCCGCAATGGGTGGCCCGCGATGAGGAAACTGCCGGTGGGACGTGTGCCGGGCAGATGAAGCTCACCGGCCATTCAAATGCGCTCCTCCTCCAGGTCATAAACATCGAACCAGACATACACAGGCCGGTTCTTTGGAATGAACTTCGGGATGTAATCTTCCAAGAATGCCTGTCGCTCCGGCGGCATGTCGCACAGCCGCGTGGAGCGCAGCTTGTTGTTCCAGACCACGATTTGAGAGCGGTCCTTGACTTGGGATTGCTTCCCGATCCAAGCGGCCACCTCCTCGTCTGTCGCCCCGGTGGCCACCAGCGCCTTGAATTCCAGAGCGGAGATGCCGGTGAACGTGAGGAACTGCTGGTCGAGCGGGCAGTCGAAGTGATACTCGCCGGCGGTCCCCGCGATGACGGCCCGGCATTTGTCGAGCGTCCGGGCGGCGATGACGAAGCCCCCCAGTGTTTCGCGCGGGCTGCGCGGGTAGGTTTTGGTCAGATCTTTGGCGAGGATTTTCAGGTCAATTGTGCTCATGTGCTTGGTGCGATGCTCGTGATTGCTGGGCTGGAGCCTGCGGATCCGAATTGAACGGACCACCTCGCCATGACTAATGGCGCGCTCTCGTTAAGCTACGCAGGCATCAACCGAGTCGCCGATGGGAAGGCGCAGGCCGAAAAGTATTCCCAACCTGTTCGAGTGGCTGCAAAAAACCTCCGCGAGCATGGCGGTTCTGCCCTTCATTTGGAGCTGCGAAATCGAAATCGCAGTTCCGAACCGCTTGGTCGCAGGCCATGAGGTTGGGACGGTGGCTTGCATACGCGACAGAGTTTGTTGGTGCCTGCGAGAGCAGGATTGGTTCCGCCGCAAATGTCGCTACACGACTGCGGCCTTCACGCAATGAATGGGAGGCAGCGCGTCGAAGAGACACTCCCACTTCTCGCCGCCGTCGCGGCCGATCCAGAGCTGACCGGTGGTGGTGCCGAAATAGAGGGCGGGGGATTTCAACTCGTCGATGTCCATCGCGTCGCGGAGCACGGTGTAGAAGCTCGCTTTCTTTGGGAGGCCACGCATGAGCTTCTGCCATGAGCCGCCGCCGTTCTCGCTCCGCCAGACGGCGGGCACGCCGCCAGGACAGGTGCGCGTCGCCGGTTCGAGCGGCATGACGTAGAGGATGTCGGGGTTGTCCGGGTGGACGACGATTGGGAAGCCAAAGTCGGAGGGTAGTCCCTTGGCGATGGAGTGCCATGTCTTGCCGTGGTCATCGCTGCGCAGCACGCCGATGTCGGGTCGGCGGCCACCGGGGCCGTCCCATTCGGCCCAGCCGCCGTGGTTCTGCATGTAGAGCCGGCCGGGGGCGTCTTTGTGGCCCGCGATTTTGTGGACGCACTGGCCGAACTCAGGGAAAGGATCAGGAGTGAACCCCGCGCCGACACCCTTGTTGGCTGCCGTGAATGTTTCCCCGCCATCCTCGCTCAGGTAGTGGCCGCCGGTGGAGATGCCAAGGTGCACGCGGTTGCCGTCGCGCAATATGGTGTGCATGCAAAGCCCGCCATTGCCCGGCTGCCACTTGCGCGCGTGCTCGTGGTTGCTGATGCCCGGAATAATTTCCCAGGAATCACCACCGTCGCGGCTCCGGAACAGCGAGGCCGGCTCGACGCCGCACAAAAGCTCCTTCTTGTCCTTGCCCGCTTCGAGCGCCCAGATGTTGGCCAGCGCACGTCCGTCTTCCTTCGGAAACGCGGGCGCGGCTTTCGTCTCCTTGAAGGTCCTTCCCAGATCGGTAGAGCGCAGGACCTTCATGCCGAAGAAGGGGTTGCAGCTCGACGCGTAAAGCCGTGGCGTGCCGCGAGTGTCAATCAGCGCGGAATAGACTCCCACGCCCTGGCCGAATGGACCGCGCAGAGTGAAGCCGCGGCGGTTCCTCGATGATTCGGCCACGAACAGGCCCTTCTTGGTTCCGATGCACAGGATGATTTTGTCGCTCATAGATTAGCCCCCTGAGACTGCGGTCATGATGGTGATGACGTCGCCCGCTGCGAGCTGTGTGTCGAGCCCGTCGCGCTCGCGCATGTGTTGGGTGTTCACAAAAATGTTGATGTGCCGGCGCACAGCTCCGGTTTCGTCGCAGATGCTGCGGTGCAGTTTCGGGTGACGTTGCTCCAGCTCATCGAGCATCGCACGCGGACTGGCAGCAAGGAGGGAAAGTTCCGCCGCGCCGGAGCAGCAGTCGCGCAAGGGCGTGGGAACGCTGACTGTAATCGCCTTGTTCTCGGCCACGGGGCTCACTCGACTGATGCTAGGAAGATGTGAGCTGGCGTCAAAACCTTTTGCCGCTTTCCGCCGACGGCGTCCGACTGTCAGCGCGCATGCTGCCCGCCAATGCGTTCGCCGGCCACTGAGTCGGGTAAAACAGGCTCCCTCGATTGCTCGCCATGCATCGCGGGTTTCGGAGCGCGGACGCCTACGTCCTAAGCCGGTGGAATCCCTTGTCATTGGCTGCGTGCGTCCGCGTCCGCGCTTCATCGGACGGGCTGGGCCGGCGGCGAAAACCGCGAGCGTTGCGGTGCGTGGGTTCTCCCCCCCCATTGAACGTGATTGGATTGGCAAACCCCCGCGTTTCGTTTTGAGTCTCGAGGTCCGCACGCGCGTGACCGTTGCTATGCGTTGAAATCCTGGCCGTGAACCTACCGATGAAATCTGCCATCACCCTCTCACTTGTCCCCGAAGTTCGCGGCGGCCCGTTCGTGTATTGGGATGACCTTTCAGCCGGGTTCTCCGCCGCTGCGAAGCATGGTTTCGATGCTGTTGAAATCTTTCCGCCGCTGGCGAACGCCGTGTCCATCGGACAGACGCGCGAACTGATGGAGAAGCATTCGCTCAAGGTCGCCGCCGTTGGCACGGGCGCGGGCTGGGTGAAGCACAAGCTCCGCCTTACCGACCCCGATCCCGCCGTGCGCGGGAAGGCCCGTGAGTTCATCTTTGGCATCATCAACCTTGCAGGCTATCTCGGCGCGCCGACGATTATCGGCTCCATGCAAGGCCGCTGTGAAGGGGCTGTCTCGCACGACCAGGCGCTTGAGTGGCTCGCGGAGGAGTTGCGGGCGCTCTCTGAACGCGCCGCCGCTCACAATCAGGTGCTGCTCTACGAGCCGTTGAACCGCTACGAGACGAACCTGCTCAATCGCAACGCCGACGCTGCCGCTTTCCTCGGCGCACATGGCCTCTCCAACGTCCGGCTGCTCTGCGACCTCTACCACATGAACATCGAGGAAACCGACCTCGCCGCCTCGCTGCGGGTCGCCGGACCGCGCATCGGCCATGTCCACTTTGCGGACTCAAACCGCCACGCCATCGGCTTCGGTCACACTGACGCGGTTCCCATCATCGGCGCACTGCGAGACATCGGCTACACCGGCTACCTCTCCGCGGAGGTGCTTCCGTTGCCCGATTCGGACGCGGCAGCGGCGAAGACGATGGAGAGTTTCCGTCGGCTGGTTTAGCCCGAACTCCGAAATGGAATGGCCTCAAAAACCGCAAAGAGATCCAAAGAGAAGAGATTACGGCAAAGACTGTGCGCAGTGAATCAGTTCCGGGCAAAGTGATGAAAGCCCCTGAATTCTTTGCGTCTTCTTGCGCTCTTTGCGGGCAACATCGGAAACCGGGTCTAGCTCTCCTCCCACCGCTCGCTCGGCTGCATCATGAAACGCCGTCTCGCTTCTCGTGACCCGGCTGGGGCGACGCGCACGGTGTTCAAACACGCGTTCGGCCACACGCCCACGCATCTGATCAAGGCCCCAGCGCGTCTTGAACTGCTCGGCAGCCACGCGGAGTGGAACGACGGGCTGTCCCTCGCTGTCGCTATCGACCGGCACCTGTGCATCGCCAGCGCCCCGCGCCTGGACGGGCGCATCGAGCTGGTTACCTCGGCGTATCCGCAGCGTGAAAAGTTTTGGTTGAGCGAGCTTGCCGCGAATTCCGATGCGCCGTGGACATGGCTGGTGAAGGCCATTCTGCGGACGCTCAGGGAGCGCGGTGTGCATTTCGGCGGGTTCAACGCGGCGGTCCACAGCGAGATTCCGCCAGGCGTGGGCTTGGGAAGTTCCGGCGCGCTGCTTGCGGCGGCTGCGCTCACGGTGCGGCAGCTTTATCCGCACAAGCTCACCGAGACCGGCGCAGTGGTCCGGCGGCTGGGGGGTGAGAAAATGGCAGCACCCACAAGCTCGGAACGTCAGCGAATGGCAAAGCTGTGCCGGCAGGCGGGCGGAGGGGTCGCGAGCGAGACTGGCGGCGCGCTCGATGTGTGGCCGTCTCTCTGCGCGGAGGAATTCAGCGCCCTGCTTGTGGACGCGCAGCACGGCACGGTCGAGGCGCTGCCGCTCTTCGGAGAAATGGCCGTGGTGCTGTGCGACACGGAGCGGCTCAGTCCTGTAGTTGAAGCGAAGGCCGCCGCGCTGCGCTACCACTGCGCGCACGCGGCCCGGGTGCTGGGTGTGAAGTCCCTGCGCGCTGTGGAGCCTCAGCAGCTCAAGTCCGCCCGCGACCGCCTCACCGCGCGCCAGCACGCGTGCGCTTATCACGTCGTCGGCGAGAACCAGCGCGTGGTCGCCGCCGAGCGGGCGTTGCGCTGCGGTGACTTGGAGCAGTTTGGCCAATACTTGTTCCAGAGCCACGTCAGCGCGCGTGAGCATTTTCAGAACAGCACGCCGGAGATCGAGCTTCTGGTCGATCTGGCACGTGCGCAACCGGCGTGTCTCGGTGCGCGTATGTCTGGCGTTGGCTTCGGAGGCCACACGGTGAACCTCGTGTCGTGGACCGAGGCGGATGATTTTTGTGAGCGTATGGAAGCTGGCTTTGCAAAGGCCATCGGGCGAAAGATAAAGACGATGCGCTGCCGGGCAGTGGAAGGCGCACGCGCGGTGTAGCTGTGCGTTTCGGGCTGCGAATCACTGCGGCGGCCGTCTGCGACCTCCGAGATCAGGAAAGCAGCAGCACCCGTTCGACGGCCACAGGCTAGGGCTGCAATGTGTTGTCCGCCTCCAGCACGCTGCAATCGCCGACCAATTCGGTGAGCATTGAGGGGACTGCTTCGGTGGGGACAGGCAGGTATTTTCCCGTGGCCGTGGCAACGATCTGGCCGGCGGCATCGCGCAACTCTGCCTTCGCTTCGAAAACCTTGTTGCGCCTGTTCGCAACCAGTTCGGCTGTGACCGTGAGTTCGTCGTTGGATTTGGCGGGCTGCTGGAAGCGCACCGTCAGCTCAGCGCAGAAGGCGAAGCGCCGCGTGGCCACCGCCACTGCCCAGACCATGATCTCGTCGAGAACCGTCGCGAGGATTCCGCCGTGAGTGACGCCCTTGAAGCCGATGTGCTCAGGGCGGGGAGTGAAGCGTGTATGGACTCTCTGGCCGTCCGACGTGAACCGGAGTTTGAGGCCGTGGGAATTGGACTCGCCGCAGACGAAGCAGGAGCGCGTGTGCGGTAGGTGCTTCATGAGGGAAACATCGACCGTCACACGGTCATGATTTCCTTCTCCTTCGTGGCGAGGTGCGCGTCGAGCTTGGCGATGTATTGGTCGGTGAGCTTTTGCACTTCCTTCTCGGCAGTCTCGACCTCGTCCTCGCTCACGCCTCCGATCTTGCTCTCCTTCTTCAAGGCTTCCAAGGCGTCGCGGCGAATCTGGCGGATGGCGACCTTGCCGGTCTCGGCCATGTGTTTGACTGTCTTGACGAATTTCTGGCGCGTCTCCGTGCTGAGGTCGGGCAGGACGATGCGGATGAACTTGCCCTGCACGGCGGGGTTCAGGCCGAGGTTCGACTTCTGGATGGCCTTCTCGATTGGGCCTACGCTCCCCGCGTCCCACGGCTGAATCATGAGCATGCGCGATTCGGGCACCGAGATGTTCGCCAGCTCCTTGATGCGCATCATCGCGCCATATACCTCCGCCTGGATGTTTTCCACCAGCGCGGGCGATGCCTTGCCGGTGCGCACGCCGGAGAACTCATGCTCCACATGCTGTTCGCTCTTGATCATCTTCTCTTCCGCGTCCAACAAAACATCGTCGAGTGCCATGCGCGGAAACTAGGGCTCCCGGCACGAAGTTCAAAGTTCAAAGTTGCTTTGAGCAAGCCGGCGATGCGTGTTCCCGTGAGTTGCACCTTGCAAAGTCGTCCGGCCAACCTATTACTTCCGCCAGTGAATCGCCTCCGGCCAATTGTGACGCAAGTGCTGCCGCCCTCTGACCGTCTGGCACCACACACTGCCGTGCGCCAAACGGTGTTTCTTGTGGCCCGATGAGCAAGCTCAAGCCCATCGTCGCATTTGTGTTGCTGGCTGCCTTCACAGCAGTCCACACGGTTTGCCTTCCCGCCGCCATCTTCCTCGTGGGTCTTTCGGGCGACCATGCCATCAGCATCATCGCGCAGGACGGGCATTGGGACATCGTCCTCTCGCACCACAAAGCGGAAGCACACGCCGCCGCGCTGCACGCGGACGCCCGGCATGACCACGAGCATGGGTGGGCCACCGGGATGCTCGTTGCCCTGGCTGCGGCTCCGGCCACCGATGACAGCCACGTCATTCACTGCGTTTTGTCGGGTCCGATTTCAACCGGGCACGCCACCGCGACGGTCCAGCACGCAACCACGGCGCCGGCCCTTTGCCCGCCGATGTCCCAACGCATCGCGTTGACTTCCCTGCCTTCGGTTTCCCCGCTCGCCGCCGCGCGACCGCCGCCGGCATCCCAGTTTCTGCTCGCCCTGCGCACCACCGTCCTGGTGGTCTGATTCCCCGCCTCCTTCCGGCTGCCTCTCCGCGAGTTCCGCCGGCTTCTGCTTTCCACGGCTGTCTTGCCGGATGGCCCCTTTGTTTCCACCTGGTCCGGTCAACTCAGAATCCTTTTGAACTTATGAAATGTGACGCTCAGAAAAAAATCTCCCCTTTCGTCCGTGTTGCTCTCGCATTGGGCGTGACGGCTTCGGTGGCCGCCGCGCAAACCAGTCTCAGCCCCGCCCCGCTCCCACTCGACGCGCTCGTCATCGAGGTGCTCGACAAGAATCCTGAACTCGCTTTCTACCGCGCGGAGCTGGCCGCCGCGAAAGGCGAGCAACGCAACGCCACCGTGCTCGCCAACCCTGAGCTCGCCACATCCATCGGCTCAAAGCGCGCCAAGGACGCCGCCGGGAATGTCCTTGGCGAGGGCGCGGCGTGGTCCGTCGCGCTGCAACAGCCCTTCGAGTGGCCGGGCCGGCTCGCGCTGCGCAAGGCCATCGCCAGCCGCCAAGTTGCCCTCGCCGAGCTTGGGCTGGAGAACTTCCGCAGCGCCCTCGCCGCCCGCACCCGCACGCTCGCGTTTGGCGTGTTCGCCGCGCAGCAGCAGGCCGATGCCGCGCTGGAAGTCTCGCACCGCCTGCAAGCGCTCGCCGAGGTCGTCGTGCAGCGTGACCCTGCCGGCGTCACGCCCAAGCTGGAGCAGCGCATCATCGAGGCCAGCGCGATTGTCGCGCGGAAGCGTGCCGCCGATGCCCACGTCGCCGTGCGCAATGTGCTCATCGAACTCAACCAGCTTCGCGGCCAGCCGCTGACCAGCCCCGTTCGTATTGCGGAGTCGCCCCTTAACCTCGTGCCCACGCCGGACGTGGCCGACCTGCTCGCCCTCGCCCGCACGAACAACTTCGAGCTGCGGCAGCGCATCGCCGAGCTGGAGCAGCAGGGCTTCAAGGTGGACCTCGCCAAGAACGAACGCTACCCCGCCGTGACCGTCGGCCCGTTCATCTCCGGTGAACGCGCGGGCGACCGCGAGCGCACCGTGGGAGTGGGCGTCTCATTCCCGCTGCCGCTGTGGAACCGCAACGCGGGCAACATCGAAGTCGCCCAGGCCCGCCGCGAGCAGGCGCAGACCACGCTCGACGTGGCGCAACGCGAGGTCGAACGCAAGGTGAGCGAGAGCTACATCCAGTATCAGGCCCGCCTCGCGGAAATTTCCCACGCCCGTCCCGATGCGTCCCAAGATTTCCGCGAAACCGCCGACCTCGCCGACCGGCACTACCGGCTCGGGGCCGTGCCGCTCGCCACCTACATTGAGATGCAGAAGCAATATCTCGAAGCGCTCGAAGCGTTGCTCGACACCAAGCGCAGCGCCCTGGAAGCCCGCGAGCAACTGCACCTGCTGACCGGCCGCAGCCTCACCCCGCCCGTCCAGCCGAAGAAGGACTGAAGCCGCCACCCGGCAAAACCACTCCGCACTCACCATGAAGTTCGTTGTCTTCATCCTCGCCAGCTTGCTGCTCCCGTTGACCGCTTCGGCACACGGCATCTCTGACGCGCACAAGCAGGGCATTCTGGCGGGCGGCAACCTCGAATACCTCAGGCTCGGGGCCATCCACATGCTCACGGGCTACGACCATCTGCTGTTCCTTTTCGGCGTGATGTTCTTCCTCACCCGCTTCGGCGACATCGTGAAGTTCATCACCGCCTTCACGCTGGGGCACTGCGTCACGCTCGTCTTCGCCACGCTGTTCCACATCCAGGCCGACTTCTACCTGATTGACTCCATCATCGCCCTGACCGTCTGCTACAAGGCCTTCGACAACCTCGACGGCTTCAAGCAATACCTTGGCGTCGAAGCGCCCAACCTGCTCGGCGCGGTCACGTTGTTCGGATTGATTCACGGCTTCGGCCTCTCGACGCGCCTGCAACAGCTCCCGCTCGGGCACGACGGCCTCGTGTTGCGCATCCTGTCCTTCAACGTCGGCGTCGAGGTCGGGCAGATTCTCGCGCTGTCGGGGATGTGGGTCTTCTTGGCGGGCTGGCGCAAGACGAGTTCGTTCACGAAGTTCAGCAAGGTTGCCAATGTCCTGCTGATGTTCGCCGGAGTGCTGCTGCTGCTCATGCAGTTGCACGGCTACCAGCACTCGCGCTACAGCGATGACTTTCCGCTGAACAAGGACGAGCACTATCACCTTCACCAGGACATGAACCGCTCGCGCGACCCGGAGCCGCAGCCAGTCGCGGCCGGCGAGACTTCCCCGCAAAACCAATCAGAACCACAAACCACAAAACAGAAACAACCATGAACAGAATCGCACTCGCCACCATGGGCCTCACCGCCCTGCTCGCACTCACCACCACGCCCGCCTTCGCCCAGGCCGCGAAGGAAAAGAGCGATGAAACCCACAGTCACTTCACGAAAATCCCCGCTGCCGTCGCGGACATTTGGAAGGAGATTCACAAGCAGCAGGCGCGGCTCGTGAGCACGGTCGCCAAGAAGGATTTGGGCGAGGCGCACGACCACGCGTTCGCCATTCGCGACCTCGTGAAGGCGCTGCCCGGCAAAGTCGCGCCCGAGCAAAAGACCGCCGCAGAGTCTGGCTCCAAGGAAATCACCAAGCTGGCCGCCGACATTGACAAGTCAGGAGCCGCGCGGGCGCAGAAGGCCACCGAAGCCGGCGTGAAGCAGATGGGTGAGGCCGTGCTGGCGTTGGAAGCCAAGCTGAAATCCGCCGCGCCCAAGAAGTAGCCGGGGCATCCCGTTCGCCACTCGCACGCCATGACCTCCTTCCAGGAATACCTCACGCAGGGGCACGCCTGGTTGTTCATTCCGACCGCTGTCGTGCTGGGCGCGCTGCATGGCTTGGAGCCGGGGCACAGCAAGACGGTCATGGCGGCGTTCATCATCTCCATCCGGGGCACGGTCAAGCAGGCGGCGTTGCTCGGCATCTCCGCGACCATCTCGCACACGGCCATCATCTGGGTGCTGGCGTTCGTCGGCCTGAACTACGCGGACCGCTTCAAGGTCGAGGAGACGGAGCCTTACTTCGCCACGGCGACGGGAATCATCGTCATGGCGATGGCCGGTTGGATGTTCTGGCGCATTCGCCGTGAGCAGGGCTTTCTGCCCCCTGAAGCTTTGCCACCGGCTCCCGAGACTCAGCACGGGCCGCACGGCGGCACGCTGCTCAAGCTGGAGAACGGCGACGTGGAAATCGCCGTCTTCGAGGATGGTGTGCCGCCGCACTTTGAGCTGCACTTCCGCGACCAGCAGGGGAAATCCGTGGCTCCGCCGGCGGCGGAGTCAGTCACGCTCACCACGGTGCGGCCGGACGGTGGGAAGCAAACCTTCGCCTTCGTGGCGCGCGACAACTTCATCGCCTCCACGACGGACATCCCGGAGCCGCACGAGTTCGCCGTGGAGCTGCGCCTGCCCCACGCGGGCGGAGTGCAGACACTGCAAACCCAGTTCACCGAGGAGCATCACCACGGGCATGACCACAGCCACGCCCATTCGCACGCGCACAGCCACGGGCCGGGGCACGAGCATGACCACGGGGACGATGACGCCCACGCTCGCGCTCACGCCGCCGACTTGGCGAAGCGGTTTGCCAACCGCCAGGTGACGACGTGGCAAATCATCCTCTTCGGCCTGACAGGCGGCCTGCTGCCGTGTCCGTCGGCGTTCGCTGTCTTGCTGGTGTGCCTCCAGTTGAAGGAGTTCACGCTCGGCTTTGCCATCGTGCTCGCGTTCAGCCTCGGCTTGGCGCTCACGCTCGTCACCGTGGGCACGCTGGCTGCCTTGTCCGTGAAGCACGCCACCGAGCGGCTGACCTGGCTCGGGCCGCTGACCCGCCGGCTGCCCTACGCCAGTTGCGGCCTGCTGGCCTTCATCGGCTTGCTTGTGACCATCCAAGGCCTCCGCCACCTCGCTCACTAAACCCATCCCTCGCCCATGATTGACCGCATCCTTGAATTCTCTTTGCGCCAGCGCGCCGTCGTCTTGCTCGGCACGGTTGCCTTGCTGGGCGTGGGCCTCTGGTCCGCCTTGCACCTGTCCATTGACGCCGTGCCGGACATCACCGGTGCGCAGGTGCAAATCAACACCGAGGTCGCGGCGCTCGCCGCCGAGGAATCGGAAAAGCTCGTCACCCAGCCCATCGAACTCGAACTCGCCGGACTGCCCGGCGTGGAGGAGCTGCGCTCCATCACGAAGTTCGGCCTGTCGCAGGTCACGCTCCAGTTCAAGGACGGCACCGACATTTACCGCGCCCGCCAGCTTGTGGCCGAACGGTTGCAAGGCGTGCTGGAGCGGCTGCCCGCCGGTGCGCTCCCCAAGCTGGCGCCCATCTCGACCGGCCTCGGCGAGATTCTCTACTACAGCGTCAACTACCGCGCCGACGCCACGAACAAGCCGGCCACGGAGCTGGAGCAGCTCATCGCGTTGAGCGAAATCCAGCAATACACCATCAAGCCGCTCTTGCGCACCGTGCCGGGCATCGCCGAAATCAACGAGACCGGCGGCTATGAGAAACAGTTTGTCATCCAGCCCAGGCACGAAGCGCTCACGGCGGTCAACCTCACCTTCAGCGAGCTCGCCGAGCTCATCGGGCAAAACGTCGAGAACGCCGGGGGCGGCATCATCAGCCGGGGCGGCGAACAACTCACCATCCGCGCCGTCAGCCGGGTGCAGACGGTGGAGGACATCGCGAACCTGCCCATCAAGTTCGCCGCCGGGGTCAAGCCGCTGCTCGTCAAAAACGTCGCGGAGGTGAAGCTCGGCACCAAGTTCCGCACCGGCGCGGCCACGCTCGATGGCAAGGAGGCGGTCATCGGCACGACGATGATGCTGACCGGCGAAAACAGCCGCGAAGTGACTGGCCGCGTCAAGGCGCGCATCGCCGAGATTCAGTCGAAGCTCCCCGCCGGCGTGGAAATCCAGATTCAATACGACCGCTCGGAGCTGGTCGGGCGCACCATCGGCACGGTGGAGAAGAACTTGTTCGAGGGCGCGGTGCTGGTCGTCGTCGTGCTCCTGCTGTTGCTCGGCAACTGGCGCGCGGCGCTCATCGTCTCTGCCGCGATTCCGCTGGCCTTTCTCTTTGCGCTGACCGGCATGAGATACTTCGGCATATCGGGCAACCTGATGAGCCTCGGCGCGGTGGACTTCGGCCTCATCATTGATGGCGCGGTCGTCATCGTGGAGAACATCGTCCGGCAGCTCGGCGTGAAGCACCACCAGCTTGGCCGCGCGCTGACCGTCGAGGAACGCGCCCACACTGTGCTCGCCGCGAGCAAGCAGGTGGGCAGCCCGATGTTCTTTGGCGTGCTCATCATCACCGTCGTCTATATCCCCATCCTCGCGCTCACCGGCATCGAGGGGAAGATGTTCCACCCAATGGCGCTCACGGTGATGCTGGCCTTGGGCGGCGCGCTGGTGCTGGCACTCACGCTCATGCCGGCGCTGTGCTCGCTCTGTCTGCGTGGCAAAATCTCCGAGGAAGACAACGCGCTCATCCGAGCGGCCAAGCGCGTTTACGAGCCGGCCTTGCAACGCGCCCTCCGGGGCCGCTGGCTGGTGGTCGGCGTGGCTGTCGCGCTCTTCGCCGGTTCGCTCTGGCTCTTCACGCGGCTGGGCGCGGAGTTCGTGCCCAAGCTGGACGAAGGTTCCATCACCGCCATGCTCTACAAGCCGGTGGGCATGAGCATGGAGGAATCCCTCCGCACGGACATCGAAGTCGAGCACAAGCTCCTCAAGGACTTCCCTGAAGTCACCCGCATCTTCTCGCGCATCGGCACCAGCGCCATCGCCTCGGACCCGATGCCACCCAACGAGAGCGACGTTTATCTCTTCTACAAACCCCTCGCCGAATGGCCCAAGACCGCCGGACGACCCACCAGCAAGGCCGAGCTGCGCGAGCAACTGGAGGCATCGCTCAAGCAGATCAACACCAACTACAACATCCTCTTCGCGCAGCCCATCGAGATGCGGTTCAACGAGCTGCTCGAGGGCACCAAGGCGGAACTGGCAGTGAAGATTTTCGGGACTGACTACGATGTGCTCGAACCGCTCGCCGAGCAGATCAAGGGCATCCTCGAAAGGACACCAGGCGTGGGGCAGGTGGAATATGAGACCGAGGGCCGCACGCCGCAGTTGCAGATGAACATCAAGCGCGAGGTGTTGCGCCAATACAACATCCAGGCTGGCGAGGTGAACAAGGCCGTCCACGCCGCCCTCGCGGGACAGGTTGCCGGGCAGCTCGTCGAGGGCAACCGGCGGTTCGACATCATGGTGCGGATGCCAGAGGAGCTGCGCGCCGACGACGAGCAAATCAAGCAGTTGCCCCTGCGCGTGGGCGAGTCCGGCTTGCTGCCGAGCAAGCGGTGAATCGTGGTCGCTTCAGTCGGAATGGCTTTTTTAATTTCATCCGGCAACGGCAGGTTGCCTGCCGTATTCTCAATCGACTCTTTCAATC
>JACRKB010000119.1 GCA_016235545.1 Verrucomicrobiota bacterium
CTTCGCCGCTGACTTCCATTCCACTGGAAACAGCGAAGAACCATCGTGCTCATCCTGCCCTTCCCCGCACTGGAGCAGGATTAGGATTACGAGCAGGGGGAGCGGCCAACTGCATCACTCGCAACATTCGGCCTGCAAGAAACTGAGATGCGCCGCATCTCAGCGGCCAGGCGCTATTTACTAATTACATTTTTCCCTCACAGATTTACGCTCCCGCCCGTGAACATTCTCGTCACCGGCGGCGCAGGCTTCATCGGCTCCCATGTCTGCGAGCGTCTTCTTCGCGAGGGCCATTCCGTCTGCGCGTTTGATGACTTGAACGACTTCTACTCGCCTGCGCTCAAGCCGGCGCACCTCCGCGACCTGCAATCCCTCGCGCTGCCGTTCACGTTCATTCATGGCGACCTGACCAATGCTGCGGATGTGGAGGAAGCCTTCGCCCACGCGCAGTTCGACCAGGTCATCCACCTCGCGGCGCGCGCGGGCGTGCGGCCCAGCTTGCAGCAGCCCGCGCTCTACCAGCGCGTGAACGTGGAGGGCACGGTGAACCTCCTCGAAGCCGCTCGCTCGCGCTCGGTCCGCAAAGTCACCATCGCCAGCAGCTCGTCGGTCTATGGCGTGAACGCGAAGGTGCCCTTCAGCGAGGCGGACCCCATCTTCAGCGCCATCTCGCCCTATGCCGCCAGCAAGCTCGCGTGCGAGGCGCTCGGCCACACCTATCATCACGTCTATGGCATGGACATCGCGATGCTGCGCTTCTTCACGGTGTATGGCCCGCGCCAGCGGCCAGACCTGGCCATCCACAAATTCGCCTCGCTCATCAGCGCGGGGAAATCCATCCCCGTCTTCGGCGATGGCTCGACGGCGCGCGACTACACCTACGTGACCGACACGGTGGACGGCATCATGGCCTGCACGCGGCAGGAGTTCGGCTTCGGCATCTTCAACCTCGGCGAGTCCCAGACCGTGCGCCTGGACCACCTGATCTCGCTGCTGGAGAAGGCTCTTGGGAAGGCCGCGAACATCGACCGCCAACCGCCCCAGCCGGGTGACGTGCCCATCACCTACGCGGACATCTCGAAGGCCCGCGCGAAGCTCGGCTACAACCCTTCGGTGAAGATCGAGGTTGGCATTCCGAAGTTCGTGGAGTGGTTTCTCTCCGCGCGGAAATGAGGCCTCCGGACACCTGCCCCAACTGCGGCGCGGACGTGCCGCGTCGCGCGCTGGCGTGTCCCGAGTGCGGCGCGGATGAGAGGACCGGCTGGAACGACCGCGCGACCGGTCAGCGGCTGGACTTGCCGGACGACGAGTTCAACCACGACGAATTCGTGAAAGAGGAGTTCGGCGAGCACCGCGAAAACCGTGCGAAGACGAAGGGCGTGAGCTGGCTGTGGTGGGCGGTGGCGGTGGGACTCGTGCTGGCGTTCTTTTACTTTGCCATCCTCTCGTTGGGAATTCGCTGGCACTGACACGCCAGCCAATTACCTCTACCGTATCGCCACATGCGAATCTACCTCTGGATAGGACTCGGCAGCGCGCTGGGTGGGATGCTCCGCCACGGGCTGGCGGAGTGGGTCACGTCGCTGGCGGGCAAGGGATTTCCGCTGGGCACGCTTCTGGTCAACATCAGCGGCTCGTTTCTCATCGGCGCGTTTGCCGCAGTCGCACAGCCCTCCACCGGCTGGTGGGGCGGCGAGCATGGGCGGGCGTTTCTCATGGCCGGAGTTTGCGGTGGCTACACGACCTTTTCCGCGTTCAGCCTTCAAACGCTCCAGCTCGTGCGCGATGGCCACTGGACGGCGGCGGGGTGGAATGTGGTGCTCTCGGTGATTCTTTGCCTCGCCGCGGTGTGGCTGGGCTTCCGAGCGGGGGAGCTTTTCAGCCGCTGAACGTTGGTTCAGGCCGGGGCAGTCAGAGGTTGCTCCTCTTGCTTCGCGGCACCGTAGTTGAACAGCTTCCGCTCCTTGATGATCTGCGCGACGGCCGGCGGGACCATGCCTTCCCATGCGGCGTCGCCGGTGCGAATGCTCGCCAGCACGTCGCGGGAGAAGATGGGCAGGCAGCGCTCGTCGAAGTCGCGCAGGCTCTCGATGAGCCGGTTTTCAACCAGGTAGGCGTAGAGATGCCGGAGGTTGGGCGCGACGCGCAGGTTGCCCGCCGTGATGAGCGCGCCGGTCCGGGCCTCGCGCAGCGGATAGACGTAGAGCTTGAGGTCGTTTTTGAAGAGCCGGCCGAAACTCTCGAGGATGCCTCACTCCAGGTCGGTGTAATACTTCTCCTCGAAAATCTCCCGCAGCGTGGGCACGCCCATGACGATGCCAATCATCTTCTTCGTGTGGCGGAAGAGATACGCGGCGAGCCGGTGATACTCGCCGTAGTTCGAGATGAGCACGTTCTTGCCCAGCGCGCCGAGGATGTCCACGCGGTCGAGGAAATCCTTCGGGTCAATGCGGTCGCCCTCGATGAGGTTCTTCAACGTCATCTCCATCAGCACGGTGACTTCCTCGCCATGCACCTTCGGCTCCTGAACGAACAGGCTCGTGGCACAATCGAGCATGTCGAGCGTGGTCTTGGTGATCGGGCGGAAGCTGCCGCGCTCGACCATGATGGACTTCTTGTAGAGCACGTCGGTGGGCTGCACGACCTCGCCGCTGGCCAGGAACATCGCCGCCTTCGTCAGCCCGCGCTGCACGAGCTGGAGAGCCATCACGCGGTTGTCCACTCCGGCGAAGGCCGGGCCGGTGAGCTTGACCATGTCCACTTCCACGCGTTCAGCCGTGAGGTTGTCGAGCAGGGCGTCGAGCAGCGCCGCCGGGTCCTGGTGCATGTAGAGCGCGCCGTGGACGAGGTTGACGCCGATGATGCCCAGCGCCTCCTGTTCCTGCACGTTCTCCGGGTCCAGCAGCCGCACGTGGATGATGATTTGCGAAGGCTCGGTCAATGGCTCGGTCTGGAATCGCACGCCCAGCCAGCCGTGCGCCTCCATGTCCTTGCGAGAGGAATAGCTGCGCGCCGACACGGTGTCGGCGAAGGCGAAGAACTTCGTGTTCGCGCCGCGCTTCTGGCCGAGCCGCTCGATGAGCAGGGCGAACTCGCGCTCCAGCATGGAGGTGAGCCGCTGCCGGCTGACGTAGCGTTCACACGGGCCATAAATCGCGTCGCTCACCGTCATGTCGTAGGCCGACATCGTCTTGGCGATGGTGCCGGCCGCTCCGCCCACGCGGAAGAACCACCGCCCCACTTCCTGCCCCGCGCCGATCTCGACGAACGTCCCGTATTTGGACGGGTCGAGGTTGATTTGCAGCGCCTTCTGGTGCGTGTCTGAGGTCTTGTGTTCCATTCGTTGGGAGGGTTGTCGGCAGAACGGGCTGCCGGGTTGAGGTGAACCTGAACGTGTCAGCCGAGCAAGCGAAGTTTTGGATCCTCGATCTGACTCCTGCTCACGATCCTGATCCGGAACCATGCAGTTGGATTGAACCACAGCAGCACCGGGGCCGTTCAACAAACCCAGCCGCACCGTTTGGTGCACCTTCCCCGCCTTCACCAAACACCAGATTTCCCTGCCTGCCTTCGTGTTCTTTGTGTCTTTGTGGTTTCAAAGGAAGTGTTTCGGCTGATCCCAATCCTGCTCCTCGGATGGAAACGGGAAGGAGCAGGCGTAGGATCAGGATTACGAGCAGGAGTTGAAGCGACTCCACTCTCGACTTCCTCGCCCTGTCGCCCAAACTTTTCCTCCCATGTCGCACGCCGACTTTGTCCATCTGCACCTGCACACGGAGTATTCGCTCCTGGATGGCGCGTGCCGGCTGGACAAGCTCGCGGCGCGGGCGAAGGAGCTGAATTTCGGCTCGATGGCCATCACCGACCACGGCGTGCTCTACGGCGCTGTGGATTTCTACAAGACCGTCCGCGAGAAAGGCATCAAGCCCATCATCGGCTGCGAGGTTTACGTCGCGCACGGGGACCGCCGCGAGAAGAAGGCCGGCTCCAGCGGTGGTGGTGGCAAGGATGTTTATCAGCACCTCCTCCTGCTCGCGAAGGACGAGGCCGGCTACCAGAACCTTGTCCAGCTCGTCACCAAGGCGCATCTCGAAGGCTTTTATTACAAGCCGCGCGTGGACAAGGAACTCCTCGCCGCACATCACGAAGGACTCATCGCCCTCTCGGGCTGCCTCGCCAGCGAGATTTGCCAGCACCTCATCCACGACCAGGTGGACAAGGCCCGCGACTCCGTGGACTGGTTCAAGCAGACCTTCGGCGCGGAGAACTTTTACCTCGAACTCCAGAACCACGGCATCCCCGAGCAGGCGAAGGTCAACCGTCAGCTCATCCCGTGGGCGAAGGAGTTCGGCCTCAAGCTCGTCGCGACCAACGACGTTCACTACGTCGAGAAGGGCCACTCCGCCGCGCACGACTGCCTCGTGTGCATCGGGCGGCAAGTAGCCACGAGCGACCCGAAGCCACGCTACGTGCCGGGGCAGTTCTACCTGCGCAGCGCAGAGGAGATGAAGGCGCTCTTCGCCGAGGTGTCCGAGGCGGTGACGAACACCGTCGAGGTCGCGGAGAAGTGCAACGTCATGCTTTCCGTGGATGGCAAGGAACTGCATTACCCGCTCTTCCACCCGCCGGAGACATACACTCGCGAAGGCTACCTGCGGAAGCTGCTGGCCGAGGGCTTGGGCCGCCGCTACACGCTCGACGTGAAGGCGGTCGGGAAGGAGTTTGTGGTCGAGGGGATTCGCGACCCGAGGAAGCTGCCGGGGCTGAAGAGTGAAGAGTGTTTAGTAATTAGTAATCAGTTGGGCGCGCCGACGGCCAATGCTTCAACTAATTACTCAGCACTAATTACTTCTCCGCCCATCGCCGCAGCCATAAAGCTCGTCCTCGACCGCCTCCAGCTCGAACTCACGGTCATCGAGAAGACCGGGTTCATCTCCTACTTCCTCATCACGGCGGACTTCGTCGCGAAAGGCCGTGAGATGGGCGTCGCGTGCGTCGCGCGCGGTTCCGCCGCCGGCTCGATTGTCACCTACCTGCTGGACATCGCGAACGTTGACCCCATCCGTTACAACCTGCTCTTCGAGCGGTTCCTCAACCCCGAGCGCGTCAACCCGCCGGACATCGATATTGATTTCGCCGACGATCGTCGCGCGGATGTCATCGAGTATGTGCGGCAGAAGTATGGGCGCGAGTCCGTCGCGCAAATCATCACCTTCGGCACGATGGGCGCGAAGTCCGTCATCCGCGACGTGGGCCGCGTGATGGGTCTGAGCTACGGCGAGTGCGACCGGCTGGCCAAGATGGTCCCGGCGGACTTGAAGATGACGCTGGAAAAGGCGCTCAAGCAGTCGGCGGAACTCAAGGCGGCTTACGAGACCGAGGAGTCCACGCGCGAGCTGCTGGACAACGCCTTCGTCCTCGAAGACATCGCGCGCAACTCCAGCGTCCACGCCGCCGGCGTCGTCATTGGCGACCAGCCGCTCGTCAACCTGCTCCCCCTCAAACAGGACGAGGACGGCACGATCGTCACGCAATACCCGATGGGTCCCGTCGGCGACCTCGGCCTGCTCAAGCTGGACTTCCTCGGGCTGAAGACACTCACCGTCATCCGCAACGTCTGCGACATGGTGAAACAGACGCAGGGCATCACCATCGCCGTGGACGACCTGCCGCTCGACGACACGAAAGCCTACGACCTGCTCAACAAGGGCAACACGGTCGGCATCTTCCAGTTGGAATCCGGCGGGATGCGCGACCTCTGCCGGAAGTTCCAAATCAGTTCCGTCGAGCACATCACGGCGCTCGTGGCGCTCTACCGCCCCGGCCCGATGGACCTCATTCCCGACTTCATCAAGCGCCGCCACGGCGAGGTCGAAATTGTGTTTGAGCATCCGCTCTTGGAGAGCATCTCGAAGGAGACTTACGGCGTGCTCATCTACCAGGAGCAGGTGATGCAGGCCGCGCAAATCCTCGCTGGCTACACGCTGGGCGGCGCGGATTTGCTGCGGCGCGCGATGGGCAAAAAGAAGGCCGAGGAGATGGCCGAGCACCGCCAGCACTTCGTCAAGGGCGCGAAGAAGCACAACCAAATCCCCGAGTCGAAGGCCAACCAGATTTTCGACTTGCTGGAGAAGTTCGCCGGCTACGGCTTCAACAAGTCGCACGCCGCCGCCTACGCCATCGTCGCGTATCAGACCGCGTATCTGAAGGGCAACTACCCCGTCGAGTTCCTCAGCGCGATGCTGACGAACGACATGGGCACGACGGAGAAGCTCAAGATTGTCCTCGATGAAGCAAAGGCGATGGGCGTGGAAGTCCTCCCCCCGGACGTGAACGACGGGCAGGCGTTTTTCTTCCCCGCCAACTCCAAACTCCAAACTCCAAACTCCAAACTCCCTTCCCAAGCAATCCGCTTCGGCCTCGCCGCCATCAAGGGCGTCGGCGAATCCGCCGTGCAAGGCATCATCGAAGCCCGCGACAAGGGCGGGAAGTTCACCAGCCTCACCGACTTCTGCGAGCGCGTGGACTCGCGCACCGTCACGCGCAAAACGCTCGAAGCTCTCATCAAGTGCGGCGCGTGCGACAGCTTCGGCGAGACCCGCGCCTCAATGTTCGCCGCGCTCGACCGCGTCATGGCCCGCGCCGCCAGCGCCGCGTTGGACCGCCAGCGCGGGCAGGTATCGCTCTTTGGCATGATGGAGGAGCCGGCCGCCGCGAAGGTCGAGAAAACCGCCCAGCTCCCTGAGTGGCCGCAGCACGAGCTGCTCGCGCACGAGAAGGAACTGCTCGGCTTCTACGTCACCGGCCACCCGCTCACCCCTCTCGCGCCGCTGCTGCAAAAGTTTTGCCTTCACAACTCCACCACCGCGAAGACGCTCCCCGCCCGCACCATGACGCGCATTGGCGGGATGGTCGGCCCCGTGCAGCAGGGCATGAGCAAGAAGTCCGGAAAGCCTTACGCGATGGTCACGCTGGAGGATTTGGAAGGCACCTTCTCGATGCTCCTGATGAACGAGAACTACGACAAGTATCGCGAGTTCCTCGTGCCCGCCAAGGCGCTGCTCGTCGTCGGCGAGGTCAACAATGAGGAGGACAAGCCCAAGCTCTTCCCGACGGAAATCATGCCGCTGGAGGACGCCCCGAGGAAGTTCACCAAGCAGGTCCACTTCCGCCTCGAATACGAGAAGCTCACCGCCGAGCGACTTGAGGCCGCCCAGAGAATCGCGCAGTTGCACCCCGGCCGCTGCCCTCTTTTCCTCTGCATCAAGCACACCGGCCACGCGCCGCTCTTCATCGAGGCGCACGAGCGTTACCTCGTGAATCCAAGCACCGCGCTGCAACAAGCCGTGGACGACCAGTTCGGCGAGGAGACCTACTATGCGAAGGTGGACACCTCGGTGCCCGAGCGGCAGCGGCGCGCGTGGGAGCGGCGGGGTGGCGGGGACGGCGGGGATGAGTGAGCGGAGGAAAGTGATTTAGGTTCGGGCCTATTTCCCAGGTTGGCCGCAAAGAAGACAGGGGCTTTCTTCGCGTCTTCTTGCGCTCTTTGCGGCCAACTTCGGAATTCGGGTTGATACGAAACAACCGGATTTCAACTGCATGGTTCCGGCTCCTCACTTTCCACTAGCCGCACCCCCGCCATTCACCGCGTTGTCAGAGCCGAATAGAGCCTTTACCGGATGGTGAATCGTCCGATACTCACTCAAACGAATCCCATGAATTCTTCCTTTCACAGCCGCGCGCCTGCGTGCCACGCCGCAGCGTTGCTGCTGCTTTGCGCGGGCCCGGGTCTTCGGGTTGAGGAGCTGCGCGCCGCCGAGCCGCCGCAGGCTGCCACGAAAACGAACCTGATGGAGATTAGCCTCGATGAACTGCTGGCCGTCAAGGTCCAGACAGTCATTAGCGCCGCCAAATACGCACAGCCCACCGCGCTGGCCCCGGCGTCCGTCACCATCGTGACCGACCGCGACATCCAGCTCCACGGCTACCGAAATCTCACCGAAGTGCTCGGCAGCGTGCGCGGCTTCACGGCGACCTACGACCGCAACTACCACTACCTCGGCATCCGCGGCTTCAACCGCCCCGGCGATTACAACTCGCGCGTGCTTCTGCTGATTGACGGCCACCGGGTCAACGACGTGGTCTATGACGGCGCGCCCATCGGCAACGACGGCTACCTCGACGTGGACTTGATTGACCGCGTCGAGGTGGTGCGCGGCCCCGGCTCGGCAGTGTATGGAAGCAGCGCGTTCTTCGGAGTGGTGAACGTCATCACGCGCCGTGGCCGGGACATGAAGGGCGCGGAGGCCGCGCTCACGGTCGGAGCGTTCGACACTTATCAGGGGCGGTTTTCCCTCGGCCAGCAGTTGACCAATGGCGTCGAGTTCCTGCTCTCCGGCACCGTGCGCGAGAGCGAAGGGCATCGGCAACTGAGCTTTCCCGCCGGCTCGGCGGTCGGGCTGGATGGCGAGTCGGGACGGAGTCTCTTCGCCAGGATCGGCGTGCCGGGCCTGGAGCTGACCGGCGGATTTGTGACGCGCACGAAGCAAATCCCCACGGGATCGTATGGCACGGACTTCGGCGTTGCGGGCAGCCAGACGCGCGACGACAAGGCTTTTGCGGACCTGAAGATGCAGCGCCGCTGGGAGGAGCCGGGCGTGGACTTGCTGGCCCGGCTCTACTACGACTACGACCGCTACCGTGGCTACTACATCTACACGGGCGCGCGGAACGTGGACCCCGCTGAAGGCCAGCGCTGGGGCGCGGAAGTGCAGGTGACCAAGGAAATCGGGGAGCGCCACAAAGTTTCCGCCGGGCTGGACTTCCGCAACAGTTTCCAAATCCAGCAGGAGAATTTCACCGAGGTTCCGTTCACTCTCAACTTCTCTGACAGCCGACAGAGCACGGTCATCAGCCCCTACATCACATCGCAATGGCAGCTCCGCAGCAACCTCACCTTCCACGCCGGGGCGCGGCTGGACTATTTCGACAACGCGACCCACTCGGCGAACCCGCGCCTCGGCCTTGTATGGCAGCCGGTGGACGGCACGGTGCTCAAAGGCCTTTACGGCACCGCCTTCCGCGCGGCCAACGCCTACGAGCTTCAATACAACGACGGCATGGTGACTCAGAAGCCCGCCCTCAGCCTGCGGCCCGAGACGGTGGACACTTACGAGCTGGTGTGGGAACAGGCGCTGGGCAGGCACTGGCACTTCACTTCATCGGCCTACTTCTACGAGATCAACAACGCGATCACGCAGATCACCGACCCCGCCGACGGCCTGCTGGTCTTTCGCAACACCGGCCAGAACACCGGGCGCGGCGTGGAGAACGAGCTCGCTTACAAGTCCGACAACGGCTTCTGCACCCGCCTGAGCTATGTCTTCTCGGAAACCGAGGATCGCGGCACCGGCGCGGCCTTGAGCAACTCGCCCAAGCATCTGGCCCGCTGGCACAACACCCTGCCGCTCCACGCAGACAAGGTGTTCATCGGCACGGAACTTACCTACACGAGCCCGGTGCAGACCTCCGCCACATCCGCCTCGCCGGGCCGAGTGGGCGGCTACTGGCTGCTCAACGCCACCCTCTACACTCGCGAACTGGTGCGCGGCTGGTCCGCCAGCGTGAGCGTTCACAACCTCCTCGACCGCCGCTACCAAAACGCCGTCGGCGACGAAATC